>CANQJD010000025.1 GCA_947624175.1 uncultured Bacilli bacterium | reverse complement strand
CGAGGGATATTATCAGGAATAAGATTTCATGCAAATGATAAAAAGTATAATGGAGATTTTTATACAACCGATATGAAAAAATATTTAGATAATTATATGTTAAAAGATTTAACATAATCTTAATTGCTATTAAAATATGGTTACCAAAGCCAAAGAATTACTACTAATTATCAAAAATTGTAAAAATGGTTAAAATATAGTATAATATTAGCAGAAAGAAAGGAGAATAGTAATGACAGATGATATTAATAAGAGCATTTATGGATATGCTAGAGATATTGATAAGCAAACTAGACTTTTATCGTTTTTAGATGTTTATAGAGTTTTATTAAAAGATTTAGATTGTGTTGTTTGTATGGAAAGTGCAGCTGATTTACTAGGATATTCAAATGGTGGTTTTAGACATCAAATTTATGTTTATTCACAAGTTGAATTTAATAAGCCATATATAAAATGCTTTATAGTAAAAGATTTAAAAAAAATTCCGTTTATAGATAGAAAAGGAATTAAAGTTTCTCCTATAGAAATTGCAATTAAAGATATGTTAGAAAAGAATGATACTGATACTCAAATTTTATATGAAACATTTGCAAATTATTATTTTGATAATAATAAATCATATGATGGATTAGAAATACCAAAAAGATTATCTTTAAAAGCAAAACATTATAAAGAGGAAGGAGCCTTATATTATGAGCAATGATGATAAAGAATTAGAAGATTTTTTATATAAAATTATTCACGAAATATCAAGAGAAAATGCTCCAATTGTATTTAAAGGTGGTTTAGCTTTAAAAGATTTACTTAATCAATTAAATACAAATAATATTATTGAAAGAAGAACAATAGATATTGATGCTAATTGGACTGATGAAGAAAATTTAGATAAAATAACAAAAATATTTAGTAATGCAGTAAAGAGAGTAGATTCAACTTGTAAGATAGAAGTTAGTCGTTTACCAGGTGATAAGAGTTCTATGGGTTTTAAAATTTTGGATTCTGAAAATAGTATATTATCAAAAATAGATTTAGATATCAAGAATAATCCATTTTATGTTATTTGTAAATTTGAAGATGTTGACATAAAATATTCATCATTAGAAAAAATGTTAGCAGATAAATTAAGTGCTTTATCTGGTTCTCATGTTTTTAGGAGAGCAAAAGATTTATTAGATATTTATTTAATAATTAAGGATAATAATATAGAAATGAAAAAAGTTCTAGAAATATTAAAATATGATTCTAGAGAACTAGGAAATTTTGAAACATTAATGACTAATAAAGAAGTTATGAAAGATGGTTATGATAAATTATTAGGAATTACAAATAAACCTTTATTTGAAGAGGTTTGGAATAATGATATAAAATTTCTAATAGATAATAAACTTATATAAAATCAAATAAATTTAAAAGATAAAATTTAATCTTAATGATTATTTTTTATCTTTCTTTTTATAACTTCATTTGTATAATTAATAACATTTGCACCTTTATAGAACAATTTATCAAATGTACTTAAACCTGTTAAACTAGCTAAACTAGTAATAGCCGGGGTAATAATTAAATCAGTTTGATTATTAAGAGAAATTTCTCCTCTTAAATATTTAGTATCTTTTAAACTTATAGACCTTGATGGAGTAATTATTCCTCGATTATCTTGACCAATTAAATTTAAAATAGATTCAAGAGGAAAGACTTTAAATTGAGTCATACCATTATGATTATGACCAGCTATACATAAATTAATATTATCTAATAAACCATATTTATTTAAAGTAAATAAAGTATTTGGATAATGACATAACATAGATGTTCTTTTATGAGGATTACTATTCTTTAAAAAAAGATAATTTTTCTTATTAAGTTTAGTATCATCAAATTTATCTTTAAAATCTAAAAAATCGGGATTAATTATTACTATATCATCACCATTTGGAAGTTCTAAAAATTTATTATCTTCTAATATAAGATTAGAATATTTAAAAGATAAATTTAATAATTCTTCTTTAAATCTTGGATCATTTATAAAAGGTGTAGTTTCTTTAGATGAAAAATAAACTAAATCATGACTTCCAAAAGCTATATAAGTAGGAGCATAGTTACCTAGAATTTTTAAAAATAATAATAAACTTTCAAAGGCTTCTTTATTATCTAAAACATTAGTGGCATCAATTATATCTCCAATTAAATAAACCATATCATAGTTAAATTTATTTAATTCTTTAATAATCGTATTTAATTTATAATTATCTTTTAAACTATAATAATGAATATCTGAAATAACAAAGGCTTTTAAACTTTTATTACTTGAAGTTTCAACATCATGATAAAATAATTTCATAATACCACTCCTAATTCTTAATATTATAATTAGGAACATAAGATTTGTCAAAATGAAGTAGCAAATTTGACAAAATTGATATAAAATGATATAATATGTCTCGTTAAAGGGGGGAGTGGTTTTAATATGAATTTAATACTTTTAATAATATCACTTTGTCTAATAGGTGGATGTTTTGTTATTCCTTTTGGATTAGCTATTATTAATATGGGTACATTATCGTATGTTTATAAATATGAAGAAAAAATATTAAAAGAATTAGATAGAATAAACTATAAATTGACTGATTTTTATGATGGAAAAACATTTCTTATAGATAAAATATTTCCTAGTTTTAGTAGTGATATAAATATTCTTTTTTGCTCTATTTCTGTTTTTATTAAAGTACTTAAAAAATATAGACCGTTTAATATGAAGAAAACACTTACTTATTTTAATCAAAAAGGTTTAATTGTTCCAATGACTGAAGAAGAAATAATCGAAAAAGAAGCCAAAAAAAGAAAAGAATTTGAAGAAAAAGATAAAGAAATAAAGAAAAAGCAAGTGATAACTGAAGATTTAAATAGAATATATTCAAAAGAAAAAGTAGAGACTAGAGAACTATCAACTGAAAAAGTTAAAGAACAATTAAAAGTGACAAAAGAATTAGATAACAGTGATGCAGCTTTAGTATTAAAAATTCAAACCTTATTAGTAAAACTTAAAAAGATAAATCCGAAAGCTTATGAAACTTTTAATATGGAATATGAACAATTAGCAAAAACGGGGAAACTTAGTAATTTTATGTTAAAGGATTTTTTAGCAAGACTTTTAGTATCATTTGACTGTGATATAAGAGATGCAAGTTTATTAATTAATTATTTAGATTATTTAATAGCATCTTATGAAAATAAAACTCCAATAAATAATCAAATAGCAGAATTATCTTTTAAAGAATTAGAAAATATTGCGAAAGAAATTATAAATAATAGTAATATATATAGTAGAGAAGATAAAATAATAATATATAAAAAACTTTCACTTTTATATTTATATTTGATATATGAAAATAAATATATAAATATAGATGCTATTAGAAATAGTTGTTTTAATACAGATGCTTTATTATATGGCGCTATTTTAAATATATATGAATTAAGAGAACAAAATATAATTGAAGATAATTTGTTGTTTGATATAAATGAAAAATATGATTTAGAAAGTGTCTTAAAATTAATAAGAGAAATGAAGTTTATAAGAAAAGAAAATACATATATAAAAAAAAGACAAGCTGATATAGCAATATAAATTAATTTAAAAATTACATGAAAGTAAAAACTAAATTGTTGACAAGTAATTATCTTAATTATATAATTTATCTAGAAGGTAAGGGATAAAATGAATAAAAAGGTAATTATAATTATTAGTTGTATTTTGATAGTTTTAGTTTTAGGAGTATTTGGAGTTTTAATATTTAAAAAGGATCTTTTAGATAAAGATGATTTAAAAGAAGATTTAACGATAACTCAAAATAAAAAATATTTAAGTGCTAATTTTGCTTTAATGTTATATGAAAAAGGTAATAGTTATATAAATAATAATCTTAATCTTGATAAGTTAGAAATTGATAAAATTCTAGAGGTTTCAAGTGATGATTTATTAGATAATATAGATAAAGAATATGAAGATTGTAAAGGAACTTTAACAATTGAAAAAGATGCAAGTGGTATTATAGTCTATGGTATAGAATCAAATTGTAAAGATGCAGATGAAAATGATATGAAGGTAAAAATTAAAGCTTATGGAAATATGAAAATAGATGAAAATAATGGTTATGTAATAAATGAATTACATAAAACAGAAAATGGGTATGAAGCTACACTCGCTTATCGTCTTTATGAAGAAAATAGTAGTTCTTCAAATGGTTTAAATGGAATACTAGAATTTGATGATGATTTGAATATTATTAATGTTAAAAAATTAGAAGAGGCAAAATTAGGATTAAATACAATTATTTGGTATTTAGATAACGGTTATTTAATTGATTGGTTTAGGAATATTAATAAAGATCAAGTTATAAGTTATTATGATAAAGACTTGAAATTAGTTTGGGAAAAAGATTTAAATAACAATAATACAGCTACTATTGGAAATTTTGTATATGAAACATCTGAATATTTATACTTTGAATATTATACTAATACTAATCAATTAGTTAAAATAGATAAATCAAATGGAGAAATACTTGATAATGTTACTTTTAAAGGAGAGGCTATTTCAACTATTACTTATAAAAATAATAATTTATATACTTATGGTTTATATCCTAAAGAAATATATGAATATGATATAAATTATAATTTAAAAAAGACAATCGATATATCTAAATATCAAGAAGTTGAAACAGATAAATGTCAATTTGGTTATGATATTAAAATAACTCCAAAATATATATTTTATAGAAATTGTCTTAAAAGTGTTTTTGTGTTAGATTTAGATGGAAAAATGTTAAATAAAACTTTAGAATCAGAAATTTTAGATTATGTTAATAGTGTTGATTTTAGTTTAGAAGAAGACGGATATATAATAGGAGTAGAAGGATTAATGAATAGTGGTGAGTATGTTAATGATTCTAATCTTTATAAGTTAATAAAAAAAGATTTTAATCATAATATTATATATCAAAAAGTAATACCTAAAAATTATGCTTATAATAAATTAAAAGAATTAGGTTTAAATTTAGGGAGTGATTCATCATCAGTTTCAGGATTTGTATCTGGAAAATATATGGAAACAATAACTGATGCGGAAAATGGAATTGAAATAATTGTATCATATGAATAAAATATAGTATTATAAGTAGGTAGGTGTAAGATGAATAATAATGATATAGATATTTTTCCAGTAAAGAAAAAATCAGATAATGATAAAAAAATAGAAGAAAATAACTTAGTAACAAAGGAAGTTCCAGTTAATCAAAATTCTAATTTTTCAAGTGATAATAATTCTTTAGAAGAAAAAGAAAATAATACTTTAGAAATAGGATTATTAGTTATCTTAATTTTAGAAATTATAGGTATTGTATTGAAAATAAAAAATGGTTTTAGTTTAAGTTTAATAATGGATATTTATATTGCTTTAATACTTTATCTTGGTTATAAGAAAGCTAAAGAAAAGAAAACTGTTGCTGTAAAATATGGAATAGCAATTGGAATTATTTTATTGATATTTGGTTCTTTTATTTTTGGAATTTTTACTCTTTTTGATGCTATTAATTATAATCGAAAATTAAAAAATATAGAGAAACCTAAAAATGAATGGTTAAATGTTTTATATATAATAGTTACATATATTGTTTTAGCTTTTATACTTGCTTTAATTAGTACTGTAGGAATTTTAAATCAAAAATTACAATGTACTAGAAATAATGGAGATAAAGTTGAATATCGTTTTAATAAAGAAGGAGTATCTGATGTTATTATAAATGGTAAAAGTGATAATGTGGAGACTGATTACATTAATTCTAATTATTATTCTTCTTTTGAGTTTTATAGAAAAAATTATGAAGATAATCCGATTAAGGAATATATAAATATAATGCAAAATCGTGAAGAAGTTATTTATGATTCTGTTTGTAAATAGGCAAAAAATGTTTGATTTTTAGATAGTTTTATGTTAAGATATAGTAAATCCAAAGAAATTGAGGAGTATATTATTAGAATTTTAAGAGAGTTAGTGGTAGGTGCGAACTAATAAGGATAATAATAGAAGGTAGCAATTGAGGAGTATATCTGAATGAAGTAAGATATAATGTTAATCGCATTAAGATTTCAAGGTAATTAATAATTACAAATTAAGGTGGTAACACGAACTTTCGTCCTTTGGATGGAAGTTTTTTTATTTTTTTGAGAGGAGAATAGATATGTTAAGTCCAAAATATGATCATTTAAGTGTTGAAGAAGGAAAGTATGAAGAATGGAAAGAGAAAGGGTATTTTAAAAGTGGAGACTTAAATAAGAAACCATTTTGTATTGTTATTCCACCTCCTAATGTAACAGGGAAACTACATTTAGGACATGCTTGGGATACGGGTATTCAAGATGCAATTATTAGATATAAAAGAATGCAAGGTTATGATACTTTATGGTTACCAGGAATGGATCATGCGGGAATTGCAACCCAAGCTAAAATTGATAAAAAGTTAAAAAGTGAAGGAATTAATCCAAGAGAGATGGACAGGGAAGAATGGCTTAAAGTTGCTTGGAAATGGAAAGAAGAATATGCTGAAAATATTCATAAGCAATGGGCTAAACTTGGTTTATCACTTGATTATGATAAAGAAAGATTCACGCTTGATGATGGATTATCAAAAGCGGTTCGTCATGTTTTTGTAACTTTATATAATAAAGGTTTAATCTATAGAGGAGAAAGAATCATTAACTGGGACCCGGAAGCGATGACCGCTCTATCGAATGAAGAAGTTATTTATAAAGATGTAAAGGGTGCATTTTATCATATTAAATATTATTTAGAAGATAGTAAAGATTATTTAGAAGTTGCAACAACACGTCCTGAAACTTTATTTGGTGATACTGCCGTTGCTGTTAATCCGAGTGACGAAAGATACCAAAAATATATTGGTAAAAATGTAATCTTACCAATTGTTAATAAGAAAATACCGGTTGTTGCTGATATTCATGCAGACCCTGAATTTGGAACCGGTGTTGTTAAAATCACCCCAGCTCACGATCCTAACGATTTTGAAGTTGGAAATCGTCATAATCTAGAAAGAATTGTGGTTATCAATCCAAACGGTACTATGAATGAAAATGCCGGGAAATATAATGGTCTTGATAGATTTGAATGTAGAAAAAGGTTAGTTAAAGATTTAGAAAAAGAAGATTTATTAATTAGCATCGAAGAAATAACCCATGCAGTTGGTCACTCTGAACGAACTGATGTTATGGTTGAACCTTATTTATCAAAGCAATGGTTTGTGAAAATGCGACCTCTTGCCGACCATGTATTAGAAAATCAAAAAGATAAAAATTCCAAAGTAAATTTTGTTCCTAAACGTTTTGAAAAAATCATGAATCATTGGATGGAAATTACTTATGATTGGTGTATTTCAAGACAACTTTGGTGGGGACACCGAATTCCTGCTTGGTACAAGGGTGATGAAGTTTATGTCGGTGAAGAAGCCCCTAAAGGCGATGGTTGGGTGCAAGACTCTGATGTATTAGATACTTGGTTTTCAAGTGCCCTATGGCCATTTTCAACTTTAGGTTTTCCTGATAAAACTGATTTACTTGAAAGATACTATCCTAATGATGTTTTAGTAACTGCTTATGATATTATTCCTTTTTGGGTTAATCGTATGACCTTCCAAGGTTTAGAATTCATGGGTAAACGTCCTTTTAAAGAATGTTTAATTCATGGCTTAATTAGAGATAAAGAAGGCAGGAAGATGAGTAAGTCTTTAGGAAATGGCATTGACCCTATGGATGTAATCGAAGAATATGGGTGTGATGCTCTTCGTTATTACTTATTAACCGCGACTAGTCTAGGAATTGATTTAAGATATGACCCAGATAAAGTAAAATCATCTTGGAACTTTATTAATAAACTATGGAATGCTTCAAGGTTTTGTCTTATGAATATGGAAGAGTTTACAGAAAAAGATTACTCTTTAAAAGAATTAGCTAAAGAAGATAAATGGATTATTACTAAACTTAATAAAGTTATTAAAGAAGTTACTAAATATATGGATAAATATGAATTTAATAATGCTAGTAATACTTTATATAGTTTTATTTGGAATGATTTCTGTGATACTTATATTGAATTTGCTAAATTTAGTTTAGATAAAAATTCTACGAAATCAACTTTATATTATGTAATTATCAATATTTTAAAAATGTTACATCCATTCATGCCTTATGTAACATCTGAAATCTATGATAAATTATCATTTAAAGATTCAGAAAATATTATGATAAGTGATTATCCAAAATATAATAAAAAATTAATTTATGAAGATGAAACGGAAAGTGTAGAACATCTAATTAATTTTATAAAAGTATTTAGAAATATTAAACAAGAAAATAATATAGGTAAAGATTTTAAAGTTAAATTAAACACCGAGTTTGACCAACTAATTATAAAGATGTTAAAGTTAGATGGTCATATAGTAGATAATGATTTAGAGATTACCAAATATAATGTAACCAATAATTATTATAGTTTAGATTTATATTATGAAAAAGTAGTAAGTGATGAAGATAAGAAAAATTTAGAAAAACAAATTCTTACTTTACAAAGTAATATTGCAAGACGGGAAAAATTACTTGCTAATCCAGGCTACTTAAATAAAGCACCTAAAGAATTAGTTGAAAGTGAAAAAGAAAAACTTGCAAGTGAAAAAGAGTTACTTCAAAAATTAATGAAATAAAGTATATAAAATATGCTTTTTTTCTTGTCAAATTAAGAAAAAAATTGTAAAATAATTATAGAAGATAAGAGGGAATTATGAAAAAGGATTTTATTGAAATAATTTATGAAAAACGAAAAATAGTTATAGTTATTTTCATAGTTTTACTATTAAGTGTTTTTCTATACTTTTATTTTAGTAAACCTACTAATAATGTTGTTACTAGTCAAGCAACAACAACCTTAAAATTATTTGGACCAAATAAGATAACTTTAAATAAAGGAGAAGAATACGAAGAAATTGGTTACTATGCAATTGATTCAAATGGTAAAATTAGAAGTGAACAAGTAGTAATTACAAATAATGTTGATACGGAAACACCAGGTATTTATACTATAACTTATAAAATAGATGGAATAACTAAAACAAGAGTTGTGGAAGTTCTTGATACTGAAGAAGAAAGTGAAGATTCTGACGTAGAACTTACTTTATTAGGAGAAAAAGTTATTACATTATCGGTTGGTGATGAATATCAAGAGCCAGGGTATCAAGCTTTTAATTCGAAGCAAGAGGATGTAAGTGATTTAGTTATAGTATCTGGTACAATTGATACTACAATTCCGGGTGAATATACTTTAACTTATAAAATAGATAATGAAGAAGTTATTAGAACAATTGTCGTTTTAGATGATAGTTTAGATATTCAAATTACTAAAACTACTAGTGAGTCTACTAATGCTAATATAATTTTAAAGGTTAAAGTAACGGGTTCTACTTTTGAAACTTTAGTTCTACCTAATAATGTTATCTCTGATTCTAATGAAACAACTTATGAAATTAAAACTAATGGCACTTATAAATTTATAGCTTATAATACTAATGGTAAATCTTTTGAAAAAGAAGTTACTATTAATGAAATAGATACTGAAAAACCGATTGGTTCTTGTAGTGCAACTCTTAATATAAATACGACGAATATTAAAGTAACAGCTACTGATTATGCAAGTGGTATTGCTAGTTATGATTATTATGATAATGGAAAAAAGATTTTATCTAGTAAAAATGCCTTCTATAATTATGGTAAACAAGCGAGTGAAAGTATTTATGTTGTTATTCATGATAAAGCAGGAAATACTACTCAAATAAATTGTAGTATTATTGATAATCGAGCATTAGAACCAATTAAACCTGGAAGTGGTGAGAAAATAGTAAAACAAGGAGAAACTGATACCTTGAAAGTTTATATTACCAAAAAAAGTGGTTATTACATAACAAGAATCTGGGCATATGACCCTTATCATCAATTAAATAAATTTGATTCTCCAGAATATGGTAAGAATTTATATAGACCTAAAACTTTATTAGAAAAAGCCAGAAGTAAATATAATTTAAATAATCAATTAATATTAGGTTTTAATGCTAGTGCTTTCTACTTAAAAGATACCTATGATGCATCAGAAGTTTCAAAATATTCTAAATATAATAAAACAAGTGTTGGAACGATTGTAATAACTAATGGAGTTGTTATTCGGAATGCTTATAATAAAGCCTATAAAACCAGATTTATAGCTGGAGTTGATAAGAATAATAAATTAAGAGTATTTACTGATAAAAAAGCCTCATCAAGTGCTGAGATTAATGCTAAAAAGGCTTGGGCAAATGAAGTAATTGCATCAGGTATCAGAAATACTTTCACCCATGCCTCAATCTTAATTGAAAATGGTAAGAAATCAAATGTTACAACTAGTATGCCTAGTCCTTCAACGAGAAAAAATAGACAAGCAATTTGCCAAGTTAATGATAATAATTTTGTTTTAATAACCGGAGATAATCTTAATCGAAGCGATTTACAAAATATTATGTTAAGCTTAAATTGTCAAACCGGAACTAATCTTGATGGAGGAGGTTCAATTGCTTTATTCTTCCAGGCTAAAGGAACAAATACGATTAATACGATAATTGGAAATGGAAGAAGTTTAACCGAAGTTGCTTATTTTAGTGAATAAGCATATTTCGGTTTTTTTAACATAAACTTAACTGGTGATATGTTTGAAAATTAAAAAAATAATTTATACTAGTTTTATAGCTTTACTTTTATTTTTTTCATTATATTTAATAAAAACAGTAACTTTAAAAAATAATTATCCTAATTTCATTCATTTACTAACCTCAAAGTTTGCGAAAGAAAAATATGATTATAAATTAGATATAATGAGTCTTTATATTAATAGTTTAAAAGAAAATAATCATTTTAAAATAACTAAGAAAAAAGAAACACTTGATGTATCTAATATTGCTTATAATAATACGAATGAACCTATTATTTATATTTATAATACCCATTCTAATGAAGAATATTCTTATCAAAAAAATGATATTTATAATATAGTTCCAAATGTTAAAACAGCAAGTTATATTTTAGAAGATGAACTTAAAAAACTAGGTTTAAATAGTATCGTTGAAACAGAAAATACAATTGATATTGTAAATAAAAGTGGTTTAAATTATGCTGATAGTTATAAAGTAAGTAGAACGTTACTAGAAGAAAAGAAAAATGAAAACGATTCTTTAATTTATTATATAGATGTCCATCGTGATAGTGTTTCAAGAAGTAATACAACAACCACGATAAATGGAGTTACTTATGCTAGAACGATGTTTTTACTTGGACTTGAAAATCCAAATTATCAAGAGAATTTAAAGATGATGGAGGCTATGGAAAATTACTTAAATACTAATTATCCTGGTCTATCTAGAGGTATATATAAAAAACAAGGTAAAGGAGTAAATGGTGTTTATAACCAAGATTTTAGTCCTAATGTTTTTTTAGTTGAAGTAGGAGGAGTAGGGAATACCATTGATGAAGTTTCTAATTCTTTGAAAGTAATAGCAAGTTGCATTTATAATTATATAAATTCTAATAAAGAAAGTTAATTCTACAAGTTTAGACATTAGATTAATTTATAATTAACTTGGTGATAAAATGAAAAAGAAAGTATTTAAAGGATTAATTTTAATAACAATTGTTTGTTTTTTTGGACTTTACTATGCTTATTCTAATGGTTATTATGAAAAAAGACAACAAGATAAAGTTATCTTAACTAATGAAATGATTGAAGAATTTGAACAAGATATTAAAGATGGCAAAGATGTTACGATTGAAAATTATTTTGAAGAAGAAAAAGATTATAGTAGTAGAGTAAGTCGTTTATCTTTAAATATGTCAGATAAAGCCAGTAATATAGTTGATTCAGCGATTAAATATATTTTTAGAAAATTAGGAAGTGTCGTTGAGTAAATGTCAAGTATTGTCAATTATTAATTTTTCATTGTTGACTATTCCTAAACTATTATGATATGATTAATTCATAAATAGAAAGGAGCAACCCCATATGATAAATATAGCTAATGTATTAAATTTGACTTGTCAACATAGAGTAAACAATGGGGGGGGTTACCACTTAAGATACAAATAGTAAATTACAAAGATAAACAAAAAGCGACATGAAGATGTAGTACAATGGTACTATATTCTTTGTGTCGTTTTTAAATATATACTTGTAAAATACTTAAAATTATTCTATAATGTAATTAGAATAAGGGGCAGAAACCCAGGAGGAGTAACATGGAAATTAAAAAAAGAAAAAATTTATTAATAATTGGAATAATAACTTTAGTAGTAGTTTTATTAGGTTCAACTTATGCTTTCTTTATGTATTCTAAAACTTTAAGAGCATTTACTTTAACAAGTAATAGTATTAAAGCTGAATTTGAAAGTGGAAGTAATTCAGTTAATATGGCTTATGCTTATCCAATAAGTGATGGCTTTGCTAAACAAAATTTAGATAAGCTAGGTTATTTAGATTTTACTGTTAAAGGAAGTATATCTGATAAAAAAGAAGCAGTTACATATGAAATATATTTAACAGAAGATGGTAATAATACATTAGATTCAAATTTTATAAAGGTTTATTTAACAGATGATACTAATAATGAAGTAGTAACACCTTCTATTTATAATAGTTTACCATCACCTACATTAAAGAGTGCAAGTGATGGTAAAGTAATCTTAACTAAAACAGAAACAGGAACCTTTGAATCAAAATACAGAATATATGTTTGGATAGATAGTGAGTACTCTCAAAATGAAGTAAATCAAACCTTTAGTTTTAAAGTAAATCTTTATGCTTATAATGATGTACCAGTAATAGAAAAGCCTAATGATACTTTAAAGAAAGCTATAGCAAGTCATACAACAGAAAGTTGTAATCCTAGTATAACTGATGATGATGGAACTATTTATTTATCTGGCACTAATGAATGTGTTGATTTTAACTATGTCTGGTATTCTGGAAAACTATGGAGAATACTATCAATTAATCCTGATGGAACAATGAAAATGATAACAGAAGATACCCAATCTCAAATATCATATAACGATAAAAATTTAGAAAATGCTAATGATTTTAAAGATTCTTGGGCATATCAATGGTTAAACGAAGATTTTTTAGATACATTATATAATTATCAAAATATAATTGTAACAGATACTGTATGGAATTATACATATGATGATGGTGATGATAATGGTGACCCAACTAATCCTGAAAAATTACCAAATCAAAAAACAGTATCTGCTAGTGTTGGATTGTTATCTGCTTATGAATATTATATGGGCTATCAACATGGAGTAGTTGGTGAAAAAGAGGATCGCTTTACCGACACATATATATCAATAGATACCTATTTAAAAAACGGAGATGGATTTTATACATTAACTCCTTCTTCTATTGATAAAGAAAATTTATGGATAGTAAGTGAGTCAAGTGGTTTTTCAGATGGGAATTTAAATTTGGGTTATTATGTACTTGATAGAGGAAGTTGTATACGTCCAGTTGTAACTTTAAAAAATAATTTATCAATTAAATCTGGAAATGGTACTTTAAATAATCCATATAAATTAATGGAAGATAAGGAATTAAACCTTAATGAGAATAATAAATTAAATAGTAGACTAAATGGAGAATATGTAGAATTTGATAATGATGTTTATCGCATAATTAAAGTTGAAAATAATAATACAACAAAGTTAATTAGTACTAAAGATCACGGCCGAGATTTTGAGCATTTTCCAAATATATATGGTGAGGGAAGTGATAACACCTATATTGATTATTTTTTGAATAATGATTATTATAATGCAATAAATTTGAAGTATCGTAATATGATGGTCGAAGGTACATATTATATTTCTAAATATGTAAATGATGAACATGATAAGAATTATAGTTATAAAAGAGCAATTTGCAAAGATTCTAATACAAAGGAGACAACAAAAAATTGTGAAAAAACTACTGAAATTTGGAATGGATATGTCGGTTTACCTATTGTTGGAGAAGTATTTGCTCAAAGTATGGTAATTTATATAAATAATCCTAATTTGGTAGCAAGGCACGAAGGTTGGTATAGTATAGTTTATGCTAGTTTTACTTACCATACAATTACTTTATCTCAAGATGTTATAATAACAGGTGGAGATGGAACAAGTTTAGATACAGCATTTACAATTGCTTTACCTAATTAAGAATAGATAATCTAATTATTTATTCTTTTTTACTTTTAATATAATATATTGGAGGTAGAAAATGAGTAAAAATGGTAAATTATTATTTAGAAATTATGACCCATATATAACTAGTCCTTATGGTTATAGAACGAGTCCTATAAATGGAACAAGGGCATTTCATGCAGGTGTTGATTATGGAACAAATGGTAAAAATATTGAGACTTTTGGAATAAGTGATGGAGTAGTTACTGGAACAGGGTTTCAAAAAGCATTAGGAAACTTTGTGTATGTTAACTATCCAAGTTTAAATCATGGTGCTTTATATCAACATTTAGATAGTATTAAAGTTAAAAAAGGAGATAAAGTTACGAAAGATACGGTAATTGGTATAACGGGTGCAACGGGAGAAGTTACGGGAATTCATTTACATTTTGGTTGGTTTCCAAGTAGTGATATTAATAAAGATTGGCATTCTAAAAACTTTGAAGACTATGAAAAATATGTTTTTCCAGTTGAGGCTAAAATCATAGGTAATCCAGTTTTAAGAGATACAAGTAAAGATCAAATTGAAGTAATTATTGATAACTTATATGTAAGAGATAATCCTAATGGTAATATTTTAGGTTATATTAAAGAAGGATTTTATGATATTTTAGATAGTAAGTTTAGAGGTAATTATACTTGGTATAAAATAGGAGAAGGATATTGGATTGCTTATAATGAAGGTTATGATAAACTTTATATGAAGGAGGAAGAAGATCCTGAAACTCCTGAAGTACCTAAAGAAGAACCAGAAGAAAAACCTGATGATAATTTAGAAGATAATGAAAAAACAGAAGTAAAAGAGAGTGGATTTAGTAAGTTTTTGAAAAAAGTTCTGGAATTTATTAAAAAAATATTAAAAAAATTTGGAATTGTGTGATACAATATGATTGGTGATTGATGTGAGGAATAGGTCTGAATTACGGGATATTTGTGTTAAGGTATTATATCAAGTCTATATCTTGAGTAATACAAAGGTTAAATATGATGTTAATACTCTAATTAAAGAACAATTAGAAGTTAAAAATGAATTTGTTAATGAACTTGTAAATGGTGTTATAAAACATCAAGATGAAATCTCAAAGATTGCTAATATGTACTTAAAAGATTGGACAATTGATAGGTTAAGTAAAGTTGATAAAGCAATTCTTTCTTTAGGTATATATGAACTTTTGTATACTGATACACCATCAATTGTTTGTATTAATGAAACGATTGAACTTGCTAAAAATTATAGTGATTTAGAAGTTGTTGCAATGATAAATGCCGTTATGGATAAGATTTATCATAATGAGGATTTACATGGAAAAGAATAACTATATTACAGTAACTCAGTTAACAAGATATTTAAAATATAAATTTGATAATGATCCGAATTTAGGCCTTGTTTTCCTTAAAGGTGAGATATCAAACTTTAAAAATCATACAAGAGGACATTTCTATTTTACTTTAAAAGATGAAAATTCAAGAATTAATGCCATTATGTTTCAAAGTAATGCTTCCCGGGTCAAGTTTCCGGTCAATGATGGTATGAAAGTTTTAGTAACGGGAAGAATCAGTGTCTATGAAGCAACGGGAAGTTATCAAATCTATGTTGAAGAAATGTTAGAAGATGGTTTTGGGGCTTTATATTTAAAGTTTGAACAGTTGAAAGAAAAACTGATGAAGGAAGGATTATTTCGAGAAGAACATAAAAAAAGGATTCCTAAAATTCCTGGTCGAATTGGAATTATTACAGCTCCAACGGGGGCAGCTATCAGAGATATCCTTTCAACAATTAAAAGACGTTGGCCTTTATGTGAAACCATATTATTTCCATCCCTTGTTCAAGGAGAACTTGCTAAAGATGATATTGTAAAGAATATTAAGATAGCAGAGAATTATGATTTAGATGTTTTAATCGTTGGTCGAGGTGGAGGTTCTATTGAAGACTTATGGCCTTTTAATGAAGAAGTAGTTGCAAGAGCAATTTATGAATCAAATGTTCCAATTATTTCAGCTGTTGGTCATGAAATTGATTTTACAATTGCAGATTTTGTAGCTGATAAAAGAGCACCAACTCCAACGGGAGCTGCTGAAATGGCCGTTCCAAACATTGTTGATGTTAAAAATTATTTAAATCAAGTAAATATAAGATTATATAAAACAACCAATCACTTAATTGATATTTATAAAGAAAAATTGGATAGCCTAAAAGCAAGTAATATCTTTAAAAATCCTAAAAGAATGTATGAAATTAAAGAACAGATGTTTGATATATTATATGAAAAGTTATTAAATGGGATGAATATCTATTTAACGAATAAAGAAAATAGTTTAAATATGATAAAGGGTAGTTTTATCTTTAAAAATCCTAATATTTTATTTACTGATAAGATTTATCAATATAATGATTTAGTTAAAAAGATAAAAATAGAGATAACTAAACTTATTCAAGATAAGACTAGTAATTATACAAATCTTTTAAATAAAGTTGAAGTTCTAAATCCAATTACAACTATTAAACGAGGATATACAATTACAACAATTGATGATAAGATGGTAAGTAGTATTAAAGAAGTTAAAAAGGGAGATACAATTAAAACAAGAATAAAAGATGGGTATTTAGAAAGCGAGGTTATAAATATTTATGAGTAAGAAATTAGAAATAGTATATGGAAATAGAAATATAAACGAAAATATAAAAAAAGAATGTTATGATTTCTTTGGTGTTGATATCGTAGATATTTTAGATAATATCTTTAGTCTTGATATTAAAAAGAATATCGATTATCAAGATATTAGATATCAAATTGCAACTGGTAATCATTTAGATATGCGAGAATTAATGCGACCTAATTATTTAAAGAGTATCGTAGTAGATGATTATAAGTTTGATAAAGATAAACTATTATATATAGATGTTACTGTCAAAGAAGCTTTAGATGATAAAAAATATATTTTATATTTTGATTTAGATAATAATAAGATTTTAGTGGAAGAAGATAAAGAAATCGGACCTAACAATGAATTTGAATATAAAATAATAGATGAAAAACCTTATAGATCTATTGAAGAACTTTTTGATGGTCATTTTAAGGCCGATATAGAAGAAAATCAAAGTTTTAAAAAAGTTGAGGCCTTATTAGTTAAAGAAATCTTTAAAAACGAAAAAGATAATAATTCTCGATTAATTAAATTACATACTAGTCAAGGTAATAGAGGAATAACTATAAATGAAGATAATAAAGAATTTAGTTTATTTAGATATTATTTTGATAATAGTAAGATAACATCTTATATAACTTTAAAAGTAGAAAAGAAAAAATCGATTAGAAGTTATGCTTATAAAGATTTTGAAAAGAATGAAATTTATTATAAAAAGTTTATGATAGAAGATATGGTTGATGCTTATATAACAGCAATTGGTAATGAAAACAATATAGAAAGTAGTTTAATGCTATATGATAGAATTCAAAGTAAACTTATTAATATTCCAGATAAATACTTATATCAACTAGAAATTAAAACTCAAAATAAGGGTGAATTTGGAAAAAGTGATGTTCAAGAAATTCTTACAGATACCAATGGAGTAATTAGTATTAGTACGAATGAAAATGTTAAAAAGAAAGTTAAAAATAGGAGTTAAAGATGGAAAAGAAAGAAAAAGAGTTAAGTTTTGAAGAGAATATTCAAAAATTAGAAAGTATTGTTAAAGAACTTGAAACTGGAGAAGTTCCATTAGATAAAGCTATGGAAAAGTTTAATGAAGCTTGTGAAATTGCTAAAGTATGTGATACAAAACTTAAAAGTGCAACCGAACAAGTTAATAAAATCATGAGTAGTGATGGAACTTTAAAAGATTTTGAAGTAAGTGAATAGAAATTCAAGGGGGAAGTATGAGTAATAGTAAAAATAGTAGTAAGAAAACAACAACTAAATATAATAAGAAAAAAACTAAAAAGGTTGAACCTGATAAAACTGAAAAGAAAAGTTATACAGTAAAAAAGAAAGTTTCAAATAAGGATACGAAAGAGGTACCAATTATAAAATTTGAACCTTTATCTGATAACTTAAAACCATCTAAAATAAAAGAGGAAGATAATAAGATAAAGAAAGCAAGAGTTAGTAAAAAGAAGGAAGAAGTAAAAGAAGCTAAAGAGGAAAAGAAACCGGAAGTAATAGAAAATAGTACTAATTCTTCAAATAACCTTAATGAACAAATTCAAAGTTTTGTTAGTATCTTATTTACTATTGTTATCTTTGTTGCTTTAGTTTTATTAATTATTATTTTATATAATAACTATTTTAAGAAAGAAAAAGAAATTGATTATAATAAAGTATGTTCGGATTTCATTGAGAAAGATTATGGTATAACTAGGGATATGATTACTAACTTTGTTAGAAATGGAAGAGCTATTATTTATAATTATGATAACTTTGAAAAAAGTAAATTAACAAATGATGATTTAATTAAATTTGCTAGTTACTTTATTTGGAGTGAAGATTTAGAATATGAAGAATGTAGTGATGATGATTCTAGATGTTTAGTTAGTAAGATGGAAATGAATATTAATACTTTAAAGGATCAATTTAAGAATTATTTAGATATTAAAGATGTTAAAATAGAATATCCTACTGAGTTTAGTGATGATGATAAAACAAGATTATATCAAGATGGCGATAAAGTAGTTTTAACTTTTAGTGAGTTTGAATATCAAAGTTTAAGACATAATATTGTTGCTACTAATATCAAAGAAGATAAAGTAATTGTAACTTTCGCTTTAGAAAAATTAGTTGATGATACTAATATATATAGTTATGTTGGATATAAAACCGTTGAACTAAAATATCATGATAAGAATTTTTCAATTGAAAGTATTAAAACAAGTTTAAAAGATTAGACTTGTTTTTTTTAGTCAATTAATGTCAAACTTCTTGCTTTTTAAAATCTTGAAATATATAATATAGTTTATTAAGGAGGAATAATTATGTATGATTATTCAGAAAATAAAGAAACTCAGAAATTATTTATTTTAAATTATCAAAAGCAAGATGATAAAATTATTATTCATTTTGCAGATGGAAAGATGAAAAAAATACCAAATACGAAAGTAAATGAAGAAAAACTATTAAATAAAATGGAAAGACAACTTAAAAAAATTGATAAATTAAGGAATGATATTCAAATAGAAATTATTAATAATAGGGCTATTAATATACTTTTTGGTAGTTTGACATTAGCCTTCTTATATACTTTAATTCAAGGTAATAATAGTTTGCTATGTGGAAGTATATCTTTGATAAATTGTTTTGTGATTATTTTTGAAAGTTATCAAATTAAAAAGTTAAAGAAAAAAAGACAAGAATTAGATAAAATTAAATATTTTAAAGAAAATGAAGAAATGTTAAATACTAATATTAAAAAGAAAGAAAATGTTTTACAAAATACTTCAAATAAAACAAAATTTTTGATAACTACAGATATGATTAACAATAATAATGATGAAAAAGTATTTAATATTAATTCTATTGATAAATTAAGTTTAGAAGATTTAAAGACGATAAGAGATAATATTGCTTTAGAAAAAGAATTTGATTTTGAATATCCTGATAATTTAGAAGAAAAGGGTGCCTATATTAAAAAAAGATAGGCTATGCTTGTATAACTAATTAAAATTTACATATAATTATTTAGATAATTAAGAAAATTCTTAAATTTTGAATATTTTGTTTGACTTATAAGGAATTGTATGGTAAAATCTTTATGTTTGATGCCTCTATGCTCAAACCGCATTGAAAAGGTTAGAAATCCAAATTGGTACCTTAAAAGCGAGTCTAGTTTAAAAGGAGGAATATATGAAAGCAGTTATTAAAACAGGTGGTAAACAATACTGTGTTGAAGAAGGTAGTGTTATCTATGTTGAAAAGTTAGATGCAAAAGAAGGCGAGAAAGTAGTTTTTTCTGATGTATTAATGCTTGATAAGAAAATAGGTACACCAACCATTAAAGGTGCAACTGTCGAGGGTGTTGTTGTAAAACATGGTAAAGGTTCTAAAATTAAAATCTTTAAGTATAAGCCTAATACAACTTCAACAAGAAAGAAACAAGGACATAGACAACCTTACACAAAAGTTGAAATTAAAAAAATTGGTTAGTATATGATTCTTATTACTAAAGATGAGAAGAAAATTTCCATTACTGGTCATGCTTTATATGAAGATTTTGGAAAAGATATTATTTGTAGCAGTGTTAGTAGTATTGTAATAGCAACCATAAATGGGATAATTTCAATAGACGAAGATGCTATAAAATACGATCTTTCAAAAAAAGGTTTGGAAATTGAAATCTTAAAAACTGATAATGTTACTTTAA
This sequence comes from uncultured Bacilli bacterium, assembly GCA_947624175.1. Lineage (GTDB taxonomy): Bacteria > Bacillota_I > Bacilli_A > RF39 > UBA660 > RUG591. Next base: position 920 of record CANQJD010000025.1, on the reverse strand, counting down.
AGTTAATCGATAATATGATGGAATTATTAACGAAATTAAGTAAAGATTATCCTAAAAATATTCGAATAAAGGAAGGTGTTTAAAGATGAAAAAATTAGAATTAAATATTCAATTGTTTGCTCACAAAAAGGGACAAGGTTCATCAACCAATGGTCGTGACTCAGCTGGAAGAAGACTTGGTGCTAAAGCTTCTGATGGTGAATTTATTACAGCTGGTTCAATTATTTATCGTCAAAGAGGAACCAAAATTCATCCAGGTGTTAATGTTAGAAAAGGAAGCGATGATACCTTATTTACAACCGTTTCAGGAATTTTAAAATATGAACACAAAGGTTCAAGAACAATTGCAAGTGTATATGTAGAGGAGTAGAGATACTCTTTTTCTTTTCTAAAGAAGAAAAATTTGAATAAAATATAAAGATGAATATGAAATATCTAAATAAATTAGGTCTTATAACTTTAAAATTAAAAGAAAATCTTGATAATAAAGAAGAACTAGAAAATTTAGAAACTGAAGAAGATTTTAAAAATATAGTTATAAAATTAGTTAATTTAGTTCATGATTTGGAAATTAATTTAGAAAATAAAAATATTAATTGGACTTTAGAATATCAAGATAATAAGTTAATAAAGTATCTTAAAATTCTTAAAAATAAAAATTTAGAAATTAAATTTGTAAATGAAAGATTTAGTATTAATTCAACTAATCAAAATAAATATATTCTGGCTAATTTAATACTTGAAGAAGTAAATACTTATGAAGAATTAAAAGAAGATGATAGTAAAGTTAAAATACTTAAAATGTCAAGTAAAGATTAATGATTAGAAAATCAGTATGTTTTTGTGTGAATTTTAAATGAAAATGTCCACTTTTTCTAAGTTAATTTTAAGTGAAAATGTCTCTAGCAAAATTTATAGTA
>CANQJD010000024.1 GCA_947624175.1 uncultured Bacilli bacterium | reverse complement strand
GAATAACAACAATTCCTCCTGGATGTTGTCCAGTTGTTCTTTTAACTCCTGTACAACCAATAGCAAGTCTTTCAATTTCAGCTGTATGAGGGTCAAGAATTCCTTTTTTCTCAAAATAACCTCGAACAAAACCAAAAGCCGTTTTTTCAGCTACCGTACCAATGGTTCCAGCCCTATAAACATTATCTTCTCCAAATATTACTTTCGTATAAGCATGGGCACTCGCTTGATTATCACCAGAGAAATTCAAATCAATATCAGGAACTTTATCAGCATTGAAACCTAAGAAAGTTGCAAATGGCATATCCTGTCCTTCTTTCGACATCGGAGTATGACAATTAGGACAATCTTTATCTGGTAAATCATAACCACTTGCTGAATAGTTAATTGATAAAGGTACTCCCTCATCATCATTAAATAAACTTAGATGACATTTTTTACATAAGTAATGGGCTGGAAGAGGATTAACCTCCGTGATTCCCATCATGGTCGCAACGAATGATGAGCCAACGGAACCTCTTGAACCTACCAAGTATCCTTCATCATTAGAGTGTTTAACTAACTTTTGAGCAATTAAATAAATTACATCAAAGCCTCCTCCAATAATACCACCTAATTGTTTTTTAGTTTCTTTATCTAAATAATCATTATCGTTTATTTTATCAGGTTCACTTTCTTTTAATTCTTCTTTCGTTAATTCAAATACTTTATCATAGCCTGCTTTAACAACTTCAGATAACTCCGTTTGAAAATGCTTATCGATTTTCAAATCATCAAAATCTGGATTTTCTTTTTTAATCTTATTTTTAACTAAACTTAAAATCCGATCACCATATAATTCTTGAGCAATTCTCTCTTCAATATTTCTTGGAAGGGGGTCTCCATACATACTATGAGCTTTCGTATAAACCATACTATAAACATCTTCTCTAGAATTTGGAATTCTTGGTGAAAATGGAATACCACCGGTATCAATGATAACTTCAACTTCTTCTATCATATCAGCAATTTTATTGGTATTTTCAATAACAATTTCTTCTCTTAAATCTTTATCTAGGAAACTAAAATCTTCTAACATTTCATCAGTTGTTCTAAAATGTTGACTTGGAATCTCGGTAATATCACGTTTTGCAAGAGGATGTAACCCACCACCTGGTAATTTTTGATTAACGATAATCTCTCTATAAATTTTATCATCTCTTGTTAAATGATGCACGTCCCCGGTTGCAACAATAAATTTTCCAGCTTCTTTTGTAATTTGAATTATCTTTTTAATATTACTTATTAATTCGTTTTCATCTTTAAAATCTCCAGTTTGAATTAAATGATTATAGCATTCAGGTGGTTGCACTTCTACATAATCATAGAAACCAACAATATCTCTCAATTCTTCATTAGATTTACTTCGAGCTTCAATGAAAACTTCTGATTCATAGCAACCACTTCCAACTAAAATTCCTTCCCGAAGTTCTTCTACTTCACTTCTTAAAATTCTAGCCGTTTTATAAAAGTGTTTCGTATTAGCAATGGAAATTATCTTAAATAAGTTTTTTAAACCTTTTTTATTTTGAACTAACATATTAACATGATATGAACGACCAAATTTATGAATTTCATTTTTATCAATTAATTTATCTAAATCGGATATTTTTAAGATATTAATACTTTCTAGTTTTTTCATCATTTTATGAAAAACTAGTCCCGTTGCTAAAGCATCATAATCCCCTCGATGGTGAGATTCTTCATCAAACTCAACATTATATCTTTTTGTAATTGCTGATAAACCATGTCTTGACTGATCTTGATCTAACACTCTTGATAAAGCTAAAGTATCTATAACCGGATTTTGATATTCTCCTAAATTGTATTTCTTATAACACATTTCAATGAAAGAGGTATCAAACTTAGCATTATGAGCAACCATTGGTAAATCACCAGTCCACTCTATAAATTCACGAACTGCTACTTCTTCATTTGGACAATCTTTAACCATTTCATTCGTGATACTTGTAACATTAGTAATTCGCTCAGGTATAGGTTTTGGTGGTTTAATTAATCTATCAAATTTATCGATTATTTCTCCATTTTTTAACTTAACAGCTCCAATTTCAATAATAGAATCACCTGATGCGGCATTAAAACCCGTTGTTTCAAGGTCAAATACAACATATTCATTTTCCAGTAAAATAGTATCATTACTACGTCTTACAATTTCAACATTATCATCAACAATTGTAAGTTCTGTTCCATAAATAACTTTAAAATGTTCATCTTCTGGTTTTCCTTTATTATATTCCATAATCATATTATAAGCATTTGGAAAGGCTTGACAACCTGAATGGTCTGTGATAGCAATCGCTTTATGACCCCATTTAATAGCCTGAGCAATTGAATCAACCCCATGTTTTGATACTCCAACTACCCCATCCATGGCACTCATCATGGTATGAGAATGCAGTTCAACTCTCTTAACTTCTGCAGTATCTAAAATTTCTTCTTTTTGATGATTTGATTTATTAATGGCTCGAACATTAAAAACTATTTCATTATTAGCATATTGGTCTTTTTTCGTATATCCTTTAAATTTAAACCAAGTTTTTGTTTTTAATATTTTAGTTAATCTTTCTAATTCATCAGGATCTGTTAAAAAGATTTTAGCATACATCGAATCCGTATAATCCGTTATCTTTAAAGTAATAATTTTAAAATTACTTTTACTAGATTCAAAAACTTCACTTCCAAAAACTTCACATTCAACTATTAAATCATTATCTTCGGAAACTATATTTTTAAGTTCAACACTTTCTCCTTCAATAACCTCACCATAGTAAACATCTGGGTCATCTATGGTGACAACCTTTTTTTGTCTAGGACGAAATTGCTTAGTATCAGTTTCTTCATATTTCCTTGGTGCTTTAAACTTCAAATTTTCCATGCTTTTCATTTCTTCATTAATTAAATTTTGAACACTACTTCTCTCTTCTTCATCATGAAAAACATATAAAGGATTATATCCTAACCTTGTTAAATTATTATTAATTAAATCTAAATATTCATTTAATTGAGTTTCTTCTCCATGATTATAAACAACAATATAATTGTTGTTATTACCATTAACTTTTAATCTATCTGAAAAATACCCAATATATTCGGGTAAAAAATATTTATAATAATCTTCTAAATATAATGACTTATCCCCTGTATTTTCAATATTAATTAATACTTTCGAATTAAAATACTCTTTAACTCTATTTTCTAATTCTTTATAATTTTCAGTATCTATCATTTTATTAGTTTTTAAATATATATTAATTAAATTTTGTTTATTATTAATCTTTACTTTAATAAGTTCAAAATCCTGAAAATTATTTATTTTATCTGCATCCATATGGATTGTATTTAAAAATTTCTCAAGCATCTCTTCCATATTTACCTCTCTATATAACTTCTATTTCATCATCTTTTTCAATTTTTAAAACATTACCAAGTTTTAAAATATGTCGATTATTTTTAATACAAAAATCAATAAATCTCGTAAGACTCATTTTTTTCATATTCTTATCTATTGGATAATAATCAATATCAAAAGCAATTTTATCTTCCATCATTTTATTTATTATTTGTTCTTTTGTATCATTTCCTAAATACATAAGCCAAAATGGATAAATTTGTCTTTTAATAATTTTTAATGTTGCATCACCTATATCGTATGAAGGCTGATTTGTTAATTGTTTACTTATTTCATTAATAACTGCAAGTTCAATAACCGATTCAACAATTTCTTTATAATCATTATTATAGTTTTCATAATAACCTTGAACTATTGTTAAAATAAGTTTAGTAATAGCATCATATTTATCTTTATCACTACCCCAGATTAAACTACCTGTTGCACGATTATATTCTATCCATTCCATTCTTGGATGAATAACATAAACAGGGTAAGATTCTTCTAATTCTAACTTTAAAACCTCTTTACAACACTTTTTAACAACTTTACTATTATTTTCAAATAATCTTACTAAATGCATTTTATGTTTATTAGTTTCTTTCTTTAATGATTTATAAACATCACTTTCAAATACTTCATTATAAATAGTATCATTATCAGGAATAAAATCTTTTCCATATTTAATTATTTCCTGTTTATCTTTATAACAAAAATTATATTCTTTTTTATATTTACTCCATAAACTCTTTCTTAATTTATCAATCTCTTTTGATAAACTAGCACTATATAATAAATACCATGCAAGTAAATAATCATTAACAAAAAATTCTAAATTCATACTATCAACTACCTTCTTTATACATAATTTATAATAACATAATTTAATTCTAAAATAAAGATTTGTTGACATATTTTTAAAAAAAAATCTAGACTTGCTAGATTATTCTAATATAAGTTTATAGGGATTTGTACTGGTTCCATCACCTGATATAATTTTAACATCATTTTTTAAAGTCACTAATGGATAAAATGCATGTTGAGAATTCGCAGATACTGCACCTAAAAAGTTAAAAGGATTAATTGTCATTATATAAATAGGTTTTCCAGGTTCAATAGTCGGAGAAAGTAACAATATAGTATTATCTTTTTTATTGTTTATAATCCAACTACTACTATTTACTTCTTCCTTATAATATCCATTATTATCCCATTTTCCTAGCACTAAATTCCAATAACTACTATTTACAGAGTAGCCATAATCGCTTGGATATATCAAAGATACTAATCCTTCCCACGTTGCTTGATTGCCGCTCCATATATAGCAGCCTGCTTGATTAGATACAGTTGCAGTATTATTTACACAACTTGCAATATCTCTTTCATGCAAATATGTCTGTTTCGTATCTTCTTTAACTCCATAATCTCCTGTTTCTACCCAACCTGAATATGCATTTCCTAAATAATACTTAGTCATTCGTAGCATTGACTTTGCATCACTAGATAAATAATGCAAATATCCATAATTAGGAATTTCACTCTCATCTTTTTCAGTATTTAAATAATTTTTTAATCCACTATTAACCCAATCATTTTTGTCAGTTTCTGTACCAGTAATATAATTATAGAAGCATATAGTATCATTAGCAGATTGCTTTAATTTATAATCAACATTATTTATTTTATAATTTGTAGGAATATTACTAGCAAGAATAACATCATTCTTCATAATTTTTAAGTACTCTTCTCCTGTTTCATCCTTGAATACTCCAACTATTCTCCAAACTTCATCATTGAATGTTACATAATTATTAACAGTTGGTCCTGAGTATCTATATTCTCTTATTTCTTCTGAATTTGTTTCATGATATAAATCTCCATTAGTATTAACTGCTACTAACCCGCCTTCAAAATTTTCACTACTTCCAGAATAATTACTTACTAATTTACTCTTTACAACATCTACTAATGTATCATCATTTTGATATAATTCAACATTTATTTTTCCATTATAACTTTTCTTTAAGGCATTTTCACCTGCAGCTTCATCTATCCATAACTTTACTTTTAATACTTTAGTTGTCTTCAAACTATATCCTGTATAAATTATATTATTTGTTTCACTTAATAATTTAGATGCAAGATAGGTTTTTCCTTCATCATCTGAGACACTATATCTAATATAACTAGCATCAAGTGTTGTTCCAGTATCTCCTTCTAACTTAACATCATATTTTCCAATTTCTAAACTTCCTGTATTAGTTAAGGTTAACGTTATATCATTATTCTTAAATCCATCATCATAACTCTTTGGTACTTCTCCATCTAAACTTAAAGTTCCAGTTGTTTTTGCTTCTAAATTAAAGTTTCCAGTTTTAAAAGTTACTACTTCTTCTGTTTCATCTGAACTAGATAGTAAAGCAAAACTTCCACCTACAAATAAACTTATTACTAAAAGACTTACAACTATTAAAGTTTTCTTTTGATATTTTATATCTTTTCTTATTAATTTAGGTTCCATAAACTTATTACCTTTCTATCTTTACTAAATCATATCATATTTTTTAAGATTTTTAAATAAAAATAGAAAAATTTCATTAAAAATTAAACATATTCTTGAAAAATCCACCTATCTTCTTAAATATTGATTTTCTTTCTCCTTTAATGTTCTCTTTTTTATAAATTGTTTCTTCATGAATTACTTTATCATTTAATAATACTTTAACACTTCCTAAGGTATCAGACTTTTTATCATTAACAATGATTTTAGTCGTGACTTTATCTTTTTCTTTAGAAGTCATTGGATAAGAAAAAGAATTTTTAATGTAATAATCACTTTTAAATAAACTACTATCGACTTTAAATTTATCTTTATTTAATATTAAGTAATTTTGATAATTTTTAAAATAATATTCATATAAATCCTGATGATTTTGATAAATTTCTTCATCATCAAGAGTTACTATTAATAAGTTTAAGTTATTATCACTGGCTGTTGAAACTAAAGACCTACCAGCACTTGGAGTATAACCACTTTTTACAGTTGTTATCTTTTTATAATTGAAAATAATATCACATCTATTTGTTAAGGCATATGACTTTTGATTAGATTTAAAATCATAATATTTACTTCCAGCTATTTCTCTATATTCTGGATAATTTAAATATAAATGTCTTACTAAAACCGCTAAATCATAAGGAGTTGAATAGTTTTTCGTTTCCTCGTCTAGTCCATGTGGATTTTTATAAATTGTATTTAACATTCCAATCTTAAAAGCTTCTTCATTCATCAAATAAACAAAGTTATCTATATTACCGGCAACAAAAGTTGCTATTACAACACTAGCATCATTTCCACTTCGAAGCATTAAACCATATAATAAATCTCTTAAGGTAACTTCTTCTTTTAAAGATAAATACATACTTGTTCCATACATTTTTAAAACTTCTTCTCCAACTACAACCTTGGAATCTAATTTATCTCTAGCATAATCAAGAGCAACTAAAAAAGTCATGATTTTAGTTGTTGATGCTATTAGTCTTTCCGTGTTACTATCATGTTCATATAGTATTCTCCCCGAATCAATATCCATAACAATCGTTCCTTTACCAGTTGATGTGATACCATTTACTTTTAAAGGATTAATTAATAAAATTAAAATAAAAATAGGTAATATCCTTTTCATAAACCACCTAATTAAATATATGAAGACACTAACCAAAAAAAGAACTCCAAAAAGTTCTTTTCACAGGAAAAAATCCCATCTATATTAAACGCTTAACTCGTTAAGCGACACACTTTATTATATGACGCTTAAAAAATTTTACCTAAACTCTTGCCTATTAATTATATTTCATTATTATAATATATTCTTATCTTGAATAACTATACTATTTTTTTAAACTAATTTATATTCTCTTGAAATAATTCTTGGATCACTACAATATTCGATAACATACTTATCATCCCTCTTACAAATTATTATTCCAATTGTTTTATTTTGATTTACATTTCTTAAACTATTATCAATATAATTCATATAAACTTGGATTTGTCCAATATGTTCTTTTTTTAATTCTGTAACTTTTAGTTCAACTACAACATAACAATTAAATTCAATATTATATAGAAGTAAATCAATATAATTATATTTATCTCCTATTTTAATTTTATATTCACTACCTATAAAAGAAAAATTGTTTCCAAGTTCTACCATAAAAGATTCTATATCTTCAAGTATTAATTTTTGCAATACCTTTTCTGATATTTCTTGATAATTATTACTATTTTTAATTAATATTGGATTCTTAACAAAATCCGTAATATCTAATTGTTCTTCATTAGTCAATTTAAGTTTAGTAGTTTCATCTAATCTCTCATATTCTCTAGATTTTATTTTTTCTCTTAATTCTCTCTTACTTAAATTTAATAATATACTTTGATTTATATAATAATTGATTTCTTCATTATCCTTTAATGATAATAACTCAATATAATGACTCCATGTCAATTGGGCAGCCGATGGCTGCCCTTTTTGAAAGTAATAAAATTTTCTCATATAATTTAAAGAACGAGTAGAATAATTTTTTCCTAATTCTTTAGTAAGTTTAATAGAATATTCTTTAATAATACCTTCACCATAACTCTTACCAGCATCACTCAATAATTTTCCAACATTATAATATGTAGTTAAATCATTTTTATTTATAGAATAATTTTTTACTTTCTTATTTATTTCATTATTTATTAATTCTTGTTTTATTTTTCTATAATAAAATCCATTTAAACCTCCTATTATAAAACTATCAATTTTGCAGCCACTGGCTGCACTTTTTACTCTTTTCCAATTTGGCAGCCACTGGCTGCACTTTTTTCTCTTACTTAATTTGGCAGCCACTGGCTGCCATTTTTACTTTAAGGGCTAAATAATTCTAAATTAAAACTATTTCTTTTAAACCTAATTAAGATACTACCATCTTTATCAGTTCGATAAACTTTACTTTTCTCTAAAATATCTAAAACAACTTGCTTAGGATGTCCATAACGATTACCTTCTCCAACTGAAATAAAGGCATATCTTGGTGTAATTTTATCTATAAAAGTCTTACAAGAACTAGTATCTGAACCATGATGTCCTACTTTTAAAAAGTCTATTTTACTTAAATTATATTTTTCTAAAATATCTGCTTCTCTTTTACTACTTGCATCTCCCATTAATAAAAACTTTAAATCATGATACTTAAAATAAATAACATTTGAATTATCATTTTCATTATCATAAAGAGACGTTACTAAAAAAGATAATTTTGTTTTAGATAAATTTAATTCTTTTATTCCCTTATAGTATTTAATATCTTTATTATCTAAAACTTGAATTAATTTCCGCTCTAAATCATTATAAGAATCATTATTAAAAATAACATTTGAAACTTTAAAATTATTAACTAAATAAAGACTATCTCCCATATGATCATAATCACCATGTGTTAAAATTAAATAATCAATCTTTCTTATTCCAAGTGATTTTAACATTGTAATTGTATTATCAACAACCAAACTATTATATAAACCCCCAGTATCAATTAAAACAACTTGATTATTACTTATTAGTAGGCTGGAATCACCTTGTTTAACATCAATCATCATATATAAGTCTTCTTTAATAAGATAATTTATATTAAAATGAAGTAATAAAATTATAAATAATAATACTAATCTTTTCTTTTGTTTAGTAAATAAGCCTTCTATAATATAAATTAAAATTATTAAATATAGTATTAATATTACAAAAGATACTTTCTTAAAAATAAAGATAAAATAAGTAAAGTTATTAAAGAAATATGATAAGTTATTTAATATCTCCATAATAAAATATAAGATATTATCAAATATAGGTACTATAAGAGTTATTAAAGATAAAGGAAAAATAAGTAAATTGAATGAAGGAACATAAATTAAATTATAAAAAATACTTAATAAATTAATTTCATAATTAAAATAAATATTAAAAGGAATACTATATAAGAATGATATTAAAGATATTTTTAAAAGTTTTTGAAAATAATTACCTTTTAAATTATCTTTATTAAGTATTAAAATAAAACTAATACTATAAGAATAGATAAAACCTTTATGATAAATATAAAATGGATTTAAAAATAAAGTTATAGATGTAACTAGTAAAAAAATCTCTAGAGGTTTTAAATTAAATTTAAACTTTTGATTCAAGAATTTAAGTAACATATATAAATATACTCTTAAGATAGGGACTTGAAAATCAGTTAAAAGAAGATAGAAAAAGATAATTATAAATAAAATTAGATGAGATATATTATTACTTACTTTTAATTTCTTTAATAAAGATAAGATTAGTATACTTAAAAAAGTAATATGGAGACTTCCGATTGATAAGATATGACAAATTCCATTTATTTGATAAGAATTATATAAATCATTACCAAGTGAAGAAGTATCTCCTAGAATAAAGGATTTTAAATAATTTTTACTTTTAAAGGTATCCATATAAGTAAGTAATTTATCTTTTAATTTATAAATTATATTTTCATTTTTCTTTAATAAGATTATCTTATCACTCTTAAGAGTATAAAATATTTTATTATGATATAAGTAGTCTTTATAATTAAAAGTATTTAAAATTGTATTATTAGAAGGTATTTCTAATTTTCCTTCTATATATACTTTATCTCCTAATTGATAATTAGAGTTATTAGTATAAACAATTAACTCTTCAGGAGTTTTAATAGTTAAAGAGTATCCATAATCTGTTTCTTTTATTTTCTCGATTATGCCTACAAATTTATTATCATTCAAACTATAGATACTCTTATAATTAATTACTTTTATGTTTATAAAGACATACAAACAAGTTATAAAGATTAAGACTAACCATTTAAACTGTAATACTATCTTTAAGGCTTTCAAAAGTTGCATCTCCGATGCCACTTACATTCTTGATATCCTCAATGGTTTTAAAATTACCATTTTTAGTTCGATAGTCAACTATAGCTTTAGCCTTAGCTTCTCCAATTTTAGGTAAACTTACAAGTTCACTTATTGAAGCTTTATTGATATTTATTTTAGAACTAGTTTCTTTTGAAGTACTTTTAGTTTCAACATTAGCTGATACTTTAGGAGTTTCAGTTATACAAGCATTATTAATAAGTTCTCCATTACAAGGTGAAGCATTATTAGACGATTCGGTAGCAACTTCTTTATTTGTATAAACAATTATTACCATCCCGTCTTCCAATTCCAAACTTAAATTAAGTAAAGAGGTATCTCCATCTGGTAAAACTCCCCCAGCCTCATTGATAGCATCAACGACTCTTTTGCCTTTTTCTAGAGAATACACTCCGGGTACATAAACAGCACCTTTAACATCAACATAATAATACTCCTTCTCCTCCTCTTTAGAATCTGTATCATTAGTTTCTTTTTCAAGTACATTCTCATAGACAAGACTTTCAGTTTTAAAGCTATTTTTATTTAAGAATAGTAAAGTCATTGTTAACATAATAGCTAGTAAAGCACATATAATAACTAATTTCTTTTTATTTTCATAAAGAAATATCTTTATAGTATTTAATTTATCCATGTATCCTCCACTTCTTCCTTAAAACTAATAATGCAATTCCAATTAAGGATAAGATTAAAATCGTAATTGAAATTTCAATTCCATCATAAGTTTTAGGATTTTCTATATTATTAGAAGATAACTTATTACTAACACAATAATTCTTAGCATATAAAGTTAAGTCTTCCTCCTTTCGTTTTAATTCACTTTCTTTCCCTATTAAACTATCTTCATATTCCTTAAGTGTTTTAGTTTCTTCATCGAGATTAGTTTTTTCAAGAGTTAAATTATCTTCTAATTCTTTTAATTCTAATTGTTTAGCATCCATTTCTTTTTTCCAAAAGTTAAGATTTTCTTCAAGTTCAACTAGAGTATTATTTTTATTTTCTAAATCTTTATCTTTTATATTAAGATTTTCTTCTTTTTCAGATAAAGTTTTATCTTTAGAATTTAACTCAGTTTCACGAGTATTTAATTCCTCTTCTTTAGAATTTAAGTTTTCTTTTTTTACTTCTAAATCAGATTTTTCTTTACTTAAAGAACCCTCTAAATTCTTTAATTCGTCTTCTTTTTCTTTTAAGAAGTTTTCTTTGCTTGCAAGTTCATGTTCTTTATTAGAAAGTGTTGATTCTTTAGTTGTTAACTCTTCTTCCTTTTTAGAAAGTGTTGATTCTAATTCTTCTAATTCTTGTTCTTTGGGAAGTATATTTTCTTCTCGTTTTTCCAATTCTTGTTCTTTAGAGTTTAAATTAGATTCTTTTTCTTCTAATTTCTTATTTTCTTTATTTAACTTTTCTTCAAACTCAGCTAAAGTATTATTCTTATTTTCTAAATCTTTATCTTTTATATTAAGATTTTCTTCTTTTTCAGATAGAGTTTTATCTTTAGAATTTAAGTTTTCTTCCCTTATTTCTAAATCAGATTTTTCTTTACTCAAAGAACCTTCTAATTTTTTTAATTCATCTTCTTTTTCTTTTAAGAAGTTTTCTTTATTAACAAGTTCTTCCTCTTTTTTAGAAAGTGTTAATTCTTTAGTTTTTAACTCTTCCTCTTTTTTCTTCAATTTAGAATCTAATTCTTTTAATTCTTGCTCTTGAGGTTTGATGTTTTCTTCCCTTTTAGCTAATTCTTGTTCTTTAGAGTTTAAATTAGATTCTTTTTCTTCTAGTTCCTTACCTTGCCGTTTTAACTTTCCTTCAAGTTCAGCTAGTTGTTGTTCTAGATTCTTTAAGTCTTGTTCTTTTTTCTCTAGTTCACTTTGTTTAGCATTTAAACTTGCTTCCCATTCATTTAATTCAGCTTCTTTTTGTTTTGAACTGTCAAGGGTATCACGACTTACAAAATCTTTAACACTTTTATATTTAACATAGTTTAAAAGATTAGAACCCTTTGGCATTTTAGTAATATCTGATTCTTGATAGGTTAGGCCATCACTACTTTGATACATTTTAATACCACTTCCTAGATGAACATAAGCTGGGTCAAAGTAAGTTGATGAAGATTTATAAGAAACTTCTGATACACCACTTATATATTTTGAAGTATCATACTTTGTAAAAGTTTTGCTATTATCAACAATTACTCTGGAATTATTAATATAAAGTGCTTTAGTATTATTAACAAAATAATAGACATTTTTAACTAATACTTCTGAATCATTGATATAGATATTTCCGTTATTAATAAGACCATATGATTCTGTTTCAAAGGTAAATTTGGAATTATTAATTGTAATATCTGAATTATCTCCAACATTAAAAATAACATATTCTCCAGCTTTAATATTCAAAGTTGTATCTTCAATCGTTATTCCCCTGCAATAAATCGTTGAGATCGTATTATTAATCGTTAAAGTCCCATCCCCAGTAATAATTAAATTATTAGCTTCAATACTATAATTACTAGTATCATTTAAATAGTTATCTCCTTCAACTTTAATAATTAAGTTTTCACTAGTCTTAATTTTCTTAAGATTAGCATTTTTAAGTACAAGTAAGTCCTTAGTTGCATCATAGAGAAAATTATTTTTCTCTAAAGTTTCAGTAACATTATACTTAATATTATCAATATAGATTTCTTTAGCCATACATACTTTAGGTAGTATGAATAAAGATAAGCATAATGTTAAAATCATTAAAATTTTTCTTTTTTTCATTATCAATCCTTTCTATTAACCGGTCAACAAATCCACTATAACACAAGTTCAAAAATATGTCAAATTTTGTAAATTTACAAATTGTGGACAAAAATTACTCAAATCGCCAAATTGATAGAAAAATTGGGTCTAATTTGCCAAATTGGGGGTCAAAAAAAGGGTCAATTTTGAAAATTGAACCTACTTTTAAGACCAAATCGACGAAAAAAATTTTTTTTAAGATTAATTTTAAGAATCTTTAACAATATCAATTCCCGTTAAAGATTTACTATCTATACAATCACTGGCAGTCGTTGGATTACAAGTATTTCCAGAGCCACCAACTCTTCTTTTAGAACCTAAAACACAAACACAAAATTTATAACTACCTGAATCTAAAGTTACTTTTACATAACTATTAGCATTATAACTTCCACCATCAGCATCACTTGGAAATTCATTTTTAGCATTCAAGTCAGCAAATCTATATATTTTGGCACCATTTGTTTTTCTTACAGTATCTCTATCACTTTTACTTGCTGAAATTAAATATTCAGCCTTAGCTACCATTCTTTTCGTATCAGCTAAAAAATCATTTCTTTTACTATTATTAATAGTTGAAATAATATTAGGAACAGCAATTCCCATTAAAAGAGCAAGTAATGCAATAACTGCTAATAATTCAACTAAAGTAAAACCTTTTTTATTCTTTTTCATTTCTTTATCTTTGCTAGTTTAGTAAGAGCTACTCGGGCTGCTTCTTGACTGGCTTCTTTCTTACTACTAGCAATCCCCTTTCCATAAATTACATTATCGATTTTTATAACAACCGTAAACTTTTTATCATGAGCTGGTCCTTCTTCTTTAATAGTTTCATAGGCAAATGACCTTTTATCAGTTTGCAATGCTTCTTGTAAAGTTGATTTATAATCACTAAAGAAAATAACTTCTGGATTTTCAATATAAGGAACAATAATATTTAAAATAACTTGTTTAACTTTCAAGAATCCTTCTTCTAAATAAATAGCAGCCATAATCGCTTCAAACGTATCAGCAACAATTGCTTTCTTGATATCTCCTTCGTGAATTTCTCCATGACCAACTTTAATATATTTAATTAAATCTAAATCTCTCATATATTCATATAAAGCATTTTCACAGACATAACTAGCTCGAAGTTTAGTCATATCCCCTTCACTTTTATAATCACTTTTATATAAGTAATCACTTATAACTAACTCTAAAACGGCATCTCCTAAAAACTCTAATCGTTCATAATCATTTTTCTGACGATGTTCATTAACAAAGGAAGAATGTGATAATGCTGTTTCATATATTTTAGGATTTTTGATTTTAATATTCCATCTTTCTAAAAACTCTTGCATATTAATCCTTTCTTTTCCATAATTAAATTATATCATTATTTTAAAAAAATTCAATTATAACTTGATGTATTTTTAAAATAATAGTAAAATATTAAAGTAGGTGATAAAATGAAAAAACTTTTAGGTTTATTATTAATCATGTTTTCTTTAACTGGTTGCTCAATATTTAAAATAGATAATATGGAAAATATAACGGTTTTAACTTCTAATTATGCTCTTGAATATATAACTAATTATTTATATGGAGAATATTCTGTTGTAACTTCTATTTATCCTGATGGTGTTGATATCAGTAAATATAATTTTACAGATAAGCAAGTAAGAGATTATAGCAAAGAAGATTTATTTATTTATATGGGTTCTACTAATGACTCTAATCAAGCTTTAACTTTTTTAAATAAGAATAAAAATTTAAAAATAATTGATGCTTCCTTTGGTATTCAAACGAAATACATTGAAGATGAATTATGGCTTAATCCTTCTAATACTATAATGATGGCTCAAAATATTAAAGATGGTTTAGGTGAATATATAACTAGTAAAAATTTAAAAGATAAAGTTACTGAAAAATTTGATAGTCTAAAAGTAGAGTTATCAAATCTTGATGCTTTATATAAAACAACTATACTAAATGCCAGAGATAAAACCATTGTTACTAACACAGATGCTCTTTTATTCTTAGAAAAATATAATGTTAATGTTGTATCACTAGATAAAAATAATCAAGATTATGAAAAGAATTTAGCTTTATTTAAAAGTTTTTTAAAAGATGAAAGTATTCTTTACTTTTACCAATATGAAAACAAAGAAATAGAAAATGATATTAAAACTTTACTTGATGAAAATAAAATTGAAATATTAACGATTAAGAATTTAAAGAATATTACCGATGAAGAACGAGATACTGATGCTAACTATATCTCCATTATGACCGATAATTTAGAACAATTAAAAAAAGAATTATATAAAAATAATTAGGCAGTTGTCTAATTATTTTTTTAAATAGTCACCAATTATTTGCTTAATCTTTTTAATTGGTAATTCTGTATATTTACTAATTTTATCCAAAACTTCATTAGCCTTATACATATTAATAACCATATCTCTTTCTTTAGAGGCTATTCCTTCAGCTCTTCCAAGAGTTAATCCTTCAGCCTTTCCTTTTTCTACAAAGTCTTTCTCACATAACTTCTCTAAAGTTTTTCTAAATCGGTGTTCTTCTACCTCTTTATCATAATACACAGCCCAAAAGTCTTCATGTATTTTGTCCATTTCTTCCTCCAAATTATTTATTATTTTTTAAATAATCATTAATTATTTGTTTTACTTTATTTATAGAAATTTTGGCAGCCTTAGCTATAACATCAAGTGATATATGCTGTTCATTCAAGGATATAACCATATCTCTTTGTTGTTCACTCTTGCCAAGATTAATTCCTTCAGCTCTTCCAAGAGTTAATCCTTCAGCCTTTCCTTTTTCCATAAAGTCTTTTTCACATAACTTCTCTAAAGTTTTCCTATACTTTTTAGTTTCTTCATCCTTATCATAGTAAACACTCCAGAATAATTCATTTGTATTCATTTTTTTAATCACCTCCACTATCTTTTCTTTTGTCTCATTACTCGTTTCTAACTCTTTTACAAGTTTTTCTATATCTTCTATTTTATCGGTTGCAAGAATACAACTTAACAAAAATAAGTTTTTTTCATATATATTTCTTGCTTCTTCTTTGATACTATTATACCAAAGATTATAATTTTTAACAACATCTAAATTTAATATTTCTAAACTTTTAAAAATTTTAGTATATTCTTCATCATGTTTATTTAATAAACTATATCTATCTATTATATCTTCATATTCTCCAGTTGTAAAAGTATTAAAATTAATAAGTTTAGGTATTCTATAACTTAAATAATCTTCACCAATTTCCATTCTGCCGGCATTTCTAAAGATATAAATTAAATTTCTTAATATTTTAACTAAATGTTCATTAGATAATATCTTTTCTTTATCTTCATCAATCTTTATATGTTTAAATCTTCTTTTCCAATCATTAGTAAAATAATTAAATTCAAAGTTTAAAATGTATTCTTTATCATTACATTTAACTTTTAAAACTAAATCTCTTTCAATTTTATTAGAAATAATAGTATCAGTTGGAGTTTCTAAAGGTAAGAATTCTAATTCTTTTAAACTAGATTCTGGAACTTCTAAAACGGATGATACTAATAATTTAGTTATTAAGATATTATCAGGATTAGCAAAGAAAGATTTAGCACTAAAATCAAAAATAGTCGGAATAATATCTTGAGGTGATAATTCACCTAATCGTTTTTTAATTACTTCTATTGTTAACATAATAACCTCCGTGATGAAATCACTATAACATAGGATACAAAATATGTCAAGTTTTGTAAATTTACAATTTGATATGTAAAACTAGTTCAAATTAAAAAATTGAGCATATAATAATACTCAATTTTAAAAATTGTTGCTATTTTGTTGTAGTCTGAATACACTTTTTGGAACTTAAGCTTTTGAAAAAAATTTTTTAAGATTAATTTTCTAATTTGTCTAAAAAAACCTTAAATTTCTAAATTTGAATTTCTAATAAAAAAGAAATCCTTGTATTATAAGGGTTCCTTTAATTTTTCTTTTTTAATTCAAAATCACTTTCTTCAAATTTAGGTTGTTCTGTTTTTAAAATATCATCTGTTGATATATCACTTTTATCTTGCTTACCAAAATCGAAATCTGTTTGTTCCACTTTCTCTTCCGTTTCAGTTTCTAAAGCTAAATCTAGTTTTTCTTTTCTTTTTAAATTTTTAATATAAACTCTTAAAACATAAACTAAAAAGCAAGATGGTACAACTGGTAAAACTATTAAAATAATAACTAATATCAAATACTTATTCATAAGAGCTGACTCTGATATTATTTGAATAGTTGCTATACTATAACCTAAAAGTAAACAAAATAGAAGTGAACAAAAAACTATTCCTAATGTACTATAAACATAATCAACTACATAATTATAGTAATATGTCCCTTTCTTATTACGATAAAATAGCCAAAAGAAGAAATATACTAATAAAATCAAAACTATTGGAATTACTACATAATACCATATTTCCATTGGCATCCAGAAAAACTTTATCATATTCACATTCACCAACCTATTATAATAGTATCACAAATTTAATTTTTTTGCTACCTATTTTTAATTTTTTTATCATAAAAACTCTAATTAGACAGATTTATACACTACTCTGTTATTTTTTCTATTTTCATGAAATCCGTATTTTTATTATTTAAAGGTAGACCACCAGTTATTATAACCGTATCTCCGACTTGATAATCCATGACTTCTTTATATTTTTTTATACAACCATCAACTATTTCATCGGTATCATGAAACTTATCAACTAGAACTGGAATAATTCCATAATTTAAAGTTAAACTCCGAACAGTATTTAAATTAGGACTTAATCCAAGAATCGGACTTTTAGGTCTAAAATAGCTAATTTTTCTAGCTGTATAACCACTCATCGTATTAGCTAAAATACAATTAGCATTTAAAAGTAACCCAGAATCAACAACGGAATAAGATATAGTTGAAGTTATATCTTGTTTGCCTTTTCTAAATGTTTGTTCAAGATTGTCATGATAATCAAACTCTGATTCCGCTTCTAAAATTACTTTAGTCATCACTTCAATTGTTGAAACGGGATTTTCTCCAATTGTTGTTTCATCACATAAAACTAAGCCATCACATCTATCTAAAACCGCATTATAAATATCTAAAACTTCAGCTCGAGATGGATACTTTTCATGAATCATCGTCTTTAAAAAGTCGGTTGCAACTAACCCTATTTTTTCAGAAGCCGTCGTTTTCTCCATTATCTTCTTTTGATAATAAGGTAATTTTTCTAAAGAAACGTTAAGTCCTAAGTCTCCTCTTCCAATCATTATTCCATCACTTACTTTTAAGATTTCATCAAGATTTGAAAAACCAAATTCATTTTCAATTTTAGCAATAATTGACATATGTTCATTTCCATTTTCAATTAACATATCAATTACTTCTAAAACATCTTGTTCATCACGAACAAATGATAAAGCTAGAAAATCAATGTTATTCTTAATAGCAAACAAAATATTTTCTTTATCTTTATCACTTATAAAAGGTAACTTATAATTAGAACCCACGACATGAATTGATTGATTACTCTTAATATAACCAGAATCAATAACTTCACATTTAAAATTATCTTCATTAATTGATGTTACTTTAAGTTTAACATCACCATTTGATAAAAGCAAGATATCATCAAGTTTTATAACATTTGAAAAGTTATTAAAATTAGTAGATAATTGAGTATTATTACATAAAACATGATAATTATAAATTCGAACTTCCTTTCCCAAATCAAGGAATACTTTCTCTTCATTTAATTTATCAAGTCTTATTCCAGGTCCATCCGTATCAAGCATAATTCCAACGATTTTTTTCGTTTTCTTTTCAACTTCTCGAATCATTTTAATATACTTCTCGGTTTCCTCTAAACTTGCATGACTTAAGTTTATCCTGAATACATCAACTCCTGCCACGACCATCTTTAAGATAGTTTCAGAATCATTACTACTAGGTCCTATACTAGCAACTATTTTAGTTTTTTTCATCATATCCTCCTATTTTTTCTAATTTAAAAACAATTATTTGGTAACCACCATTTCTTTTTTCAACTTTTCCATAGATTTTTAAGATATCACCTTTTTTAATATCAAAATATTCTTTATAAGTTTTAGGAAACATCGTAAAGTCTCTAACTTGTTCTTCATCACTTCCAGTAAAAAACATCATCTTTTCTCCTGTTTTAGTATTTATCTCCCTAGTCTTTTCAACCATTACTATAAAGTTTCCAAACTTATTGAAATATTTCTCGATATCCTCTAAATTTATTATATCATGAAATTCTAATTTATAGTTTAAAACCGGATGATTTGTCATGTAAAATCCATATAATTCTTTTTCTTTATTAATTAAATATAAATTATCATATTCTTCTTTTATTTCAATTTCAGGTTTTAACACAAACTCCGTTTCTAAATCTTCACATAATTTCGAATAATTCATTAAACTACTTAAGTTTTCAATCAAAGTTCTTCGATTATAACCAAAACTATCTAGTGCTCCAGCATTAATTAAAATCTCATAGATAGATTCTGTAATACTAGAGGTTTTAGCAAAGAAATCATAGATATCTTGATATGGTTCTTCTCTTTCATTAATTATTTTGGATGATGCTATATTACTTATTCCTTTAATAATATTAAAAGGAGCCAGAATTTTACCATCATGAATTAAATAAATAGAATCACTATAGTTAACATCAGGTTTTAAAATATTTAAATGATATTTTTTCATTTCATACATGTATTCTTTGGTTTTAGCATTATCGGAAATAACACTATTTAATAGACTTATATAAAAATACTTTTGATAATGAACTTTCAAATAAGCCATTTTATAAGCAATAATTGAATAAGCAATACTATGACTTTTATTAAATCCGTATGAGGCAAACCTCAAAATTACGTTATAGATTTCTTCGGCTAATTCTTTAGAGTATCCTCGGTTTAAAGCCCCCGCAATAAACTTATCATGTTCTTCTTCAATAATTTCTTTTTTCTTTTTAGACATCGCTCTTCTTAAGATATCCGCTTCTCCTAAACTATAGCCCCCAACAATACAAGCAATTTGCATGATTTGTTCTTGATAAATGATGATGCCATAAGTAGACTTTAACACCCCTTCCAAACTTTTATCATAGTAATTAGGTTGTTCTAATCCTTCTTTTCTTTTTATAAAAGTTGGAATAAATGGAGCACATCCTGGTCTAAATAAAGCAATAGCACTTACTATATCATTAAAGTTATTAGGTGATAATTGTCTTAAAAAGTTTTTCATACCATTACTTTCAAATTGAAAGATACCATTCGTATCCCCTTTTTTAAATAACTCTATCGTTTCTTTATCATCAAGAGGAATATCACGAAATTCAATTCTCTTTCCTTCATTCGTTAAAATAGCATCCAAGATTTCCATAATCGTGGTTAAGTTTTTAATACCTAAAAAGTCCATTTTCAAAAGTCCTAAATCTTCTAGGTAACTAGCTTCATACCCTGATATATATAAGTTATTATCATAAACTAAAGGCACTATCTCATCTAAATCTTGATTACTTATAATAATGCCTGCTGCATGAGTACCTGACTGTCTTTTAATTCCTTCAACTTGAACGGCAACCCTCATTAGTTTTTTAATTTTATTATCATTATTAATTAACTCTTGAATCCGAATATCACTTTTAATTATCTCTTTTAAACTTTCCTTCCGAGTTCCAATTAATTTACTTATTCTATCAATATCTCTTAAATCAACATTCATAACTCTTCCAATATCTCTAACACAAAGTTTAGCCCCCATCGTTCCAAAAGTTATAATGTTAGCAACTCTTTTCTCTCCATATTTTTCTTTAACATATTTAATCACTTCTTCCCGATAGATATCTGGAAAATCTGTATCAATATCAGGCATCGTAATTCTTTCAACATTTAAAAATCTTTCAAATAATAAATCATATTTAAGAGGATCAATATCGGTTATTCCTAAGGTATAACTAACTAGGGAACCAGCTGCAGAGCCCCTACCAGGTCCAACTAATATCCCTTTATTTTTAGCATACTTAATAAAGTCATAAACAACCAAAAAGTAATTAGCAAACCCCATTTTAATAATAACCTCTAATTCATGATTAAGTCTTTCCATATAAATTTTAGGAATATTACCACCTAATCTTTTTTGTAATCCTTTATAAGATAAACTCTTTAAATAATCACTTGAATCAATCTCTTTATTATAAATTGCTAAATTAAGTTCATATTTCGGTAACTTAAAATCACATAAACTGGCTAGTTTAAAAGTATTATCTAAGGCTTTCTTATTACCATCAACTACTTTATAATAACAACCAACTTTATTAGTATATTCATTTTCAATTGTTAAATTATCTCTTAATAACTCTAAATATTTAAGTATTTCATAATCTTTCTCTTTTTTATATAATAATTTATTTATATAAATAACATTATCTTGATTTTCATTATCCGTATTTAAAGGATAAAAGATATCTTGATAAATTAATTCTATATCTTTTAAGGGAATACATATTAAATCATTTTTATATTTTTTATAATCATCACTTGTTAATTCTCTTTCTGATTTAATAGTTGTTAATTTAAGTAAATTTTGATACCCCTTATAATTTTTAGCAAACAAAAGTCTATCTTCTAAATCAAGTCCAATAATAGGTTTTAAGTTATTATCTAAACATTTTCTAATAAATTCCATAACTCCAAACATATTATCATCACAGATAGCCATATATTCTAATTTATTTTCTTTTGCTATATTAATTAAATCATCAACTTCCATTAAACTTGATAAAAAAGAATAAGTTGTTTTATTATAAAGTGGTATATACATAAACTTCCCTCCCCTCTAAAGTATTTCTTAATCTAATTATAACACACTTTTGAACTAAAAAATAATATTTCAACTATTTTATTATCTCTTTTCAAACAAAGTGCTGATGGATTTATTAAAAGTTATCAATTCCAATCTTCTTCAAATCAACAGG
>CANQJD010000023.1 GCA_947624175.1 uncultured Bacilli bacterium | reverse complement strand
TTGACTTAAAAAGATGAATTTGTGGATAACTTTTTCATCTTTTTTCTTGTCAAGTATTTTTTTCACCGAAACTCAAAAAGTTTTTGGGAACTTTTCTTAAGTAATTTTTTTAATAATAACATTAAATTATATGCAAAGTATAGCTATTTAGTACCTTATGATATATAAGGTTTTCTTAACATTGAATAAATTGGAATATCCATATCTAATTCCATTTTTAAAATACTATCGGCTTGATTAGCAACTTCGATTCTCTCCATTTTTTCATTATATAAATTTTTAACTTCTAAATTAATTATATCCATATTTGGAGTAATTATTTCGATTTTATCTCCTACTTTAAAATAATTTCTTTGTCTAATGGTATATAGATTATCTTGCCTTTCCATGACAATTCCTAAATAATCTTGATTAGAATTTTCTTGTCGTCCTGTATAATATTGGTCTTTTAAAGATGCTTCTTCAAAATAGAAATGGGTACTATTTTCCCGATTGGAAACTCGAGATAAGATTTTCATTTCTTTTTCTAAAATATCATCCGTTAAAGTATTATTGTAAACAGCATCGATTAGTCTTCTATAAGAAGACAAGACTACTGCTAGATAAAAAGGTGACCGCATTCTTCCTTCTATTTTAAAACTTCGAACTCCAAGTTCAATCATATCTTTAATATATAAAGCCATATTCAAGTCTTTAACCGCCATTGAGAAAGGAACCTCCAAGTCATTTATATCAAAGCAAAATCTACATATTTGAGCACATCCTCCCCGATTAGAATCTCGGTTTGTGAAATAATTTGATAACACACATCTACCACTTACAAAAGTACACATTGCACCATGGATAAATATTTCAATATCCATACCCGTTTTTTCAATTATCTCTTTAATATCATCTCGGTTTACTTCTCGTGCTAAAACTACTCGATCAATTTTTTCTTGTTTTAAAAAGTTAACACTTAAATAATTAGTTACACTGGCTTGAGTACTTAAATGCACTTCGACTTGAAAGTTCTTCTTAATATATCTAACTAGGAATAGGTCACTGACAATAAAAGCATCAATTCCAGCATCTACAACCGCCTTTATATAATCATAAACACCATCGATATCTTCATTATGAAACACAATATTTAAAGTAAGATAGACTTTTTTTCCAAGTTCATGAGCAAACCGACATCCTTCTTTAATATCTTCTATACTAAAATTATCAGCATTAGCTCTTAAACTATAATCCCTGCCACCTATATAAATAGCATCCGCGCCATAACTACAAGCAATTTTTAATCTTTCTAAATCTCCAGCTGGAGACAATAATTCCACTTTCATCTTACTTCACCTTGTAGATGGTTTTTAAATAGAAAAATCCATCATTCTCTCCAATTAAGTCTTGAACTTCTTGAATTAAATCTTCATTACTTAATTTCTTATCTAAATTCCTTTTATATAAACTTAAAATTTTTATAAATAAATCTTCATCTATTAAATTAGTATCTAAAATAGCATATTTAAGTTTTTCTTTTAAGATAGTAAAGGCCTTAGTTCCATTCAAAATATCATAAGTTAGAATATTAGTACCTTTCTTATCTTCTTTAATATAATATTTTTTGGAGTCTTTCCCGTGTTCTTTAATAACATTATAATCTAACTTATTTTCTTTCTTAGCATATGTATAATAATTACTTACTAATTTTCTTTTAGAATGTGAAATAATTGGATGTCCGATAAAATAAGCCATTAATTCTAATTTGGTTTTAGAACTTATCTCACTTATTTCTTCTTCTGTAATCTCCGTTGATAAATAACCATATTTAACTCCTAAATCGTGATAATAATTACAAATATTATAATTTGTTATCATATGGGTTTGATGAATAACTAAATCAAGATTTAAATTAAGTCTTTTAACTATTTCTAAAATAGCTAAATCATAAAATAAAACTCCTTTAATTTTTAATTTACTTAAACTAATTAATTTATTTTCTAAATCTTTTATATCTTTATTAAAAATATTTTTATTAAGACTTACAAATAAATCGATATTTGGATATTTTTCTAGTAATTCTTTAATTTCATCTAAACTAATTTCATAGTAATTAACACTATAATTTTCTAAACCTATAATAAAAGAATTAGTAAATTCCAAGAACCTATCTAATTCTTTAGAGGTTAAATTTACTAATAATTGCAACCTTATCCCCTTCTTTCAGTAACAGCTACGCCATCTCCTATATCATATATGGTTGTTTTATATAACATATGATTTTCAAGAAAATAGGTATAATCTTTAATCTTTCTAACAATACCTAAAATATTTTTACTGGTAATTTCTTCTTCTGGCATCTCGACATAACCATGAAAATGCATATTATCGGTTATGATATAACCATTCATACTTAAGTTATTTTCAAAATGTTCAAAGAAGTCTTGATTTTTACCTTTCGCTGCATCTATAAATATCAAATCATACTCCCCATCCAACTTAACATTTAAAGCATCATTAAAAATTAAAGTAATTCTATCTTCTAAATCAAACTTTTTAATATTTTTTAATGCTTCCATATAACGAGCTTCATCTTTTTCAATAGTTGTTATATGAACATCATTATTACATCTAGCCATCATGATTGCTGAATAACCGATAGCAGTTCCTATTTCAAGCACATTTTTAATTTGCTTTTTAACTATAAAGGTTGTTAAAAAGTCAATTCCATCATCTTGCATGATTGGAATGTTATTCACACTTGCATACTCCTTTAATTCTTTAATATCTTTCATTTATCCTCCTAGTAACCTTCATTAACACTAGATAGTTCTTTCTTTTTAGCCTCAAATTCGGAACTTTTTTCAAAGAAGAAGGTTTCTTTCGTTTGTATATTGGAAATAAAATATAAATAATTTGTTTGAGCTGGCTTCATGGCTGCTTCAATACTGGTTTTAGAAACCATCGCAATAGGTCCAGCTGGAAGTCCTAAGAAACTTTGAACTCTTGTGTTATATGGGTTATTGTCATTATATTCACTTACGGTAAGTGGTCTTTTATCGTCAAGTTTTATTCCATATCTGGCTGTAATATCACTTCCTAAATTCATATTTTTAGCTATTCTATTTAAGAAGACACTTACAACATTGCTTCGATCTTTATCTAAACTAACTTCTTCTTCAGCAATTGATGCTAAAGTTAAAATATCATGAACTGATTTATTATCCCTTGTAACATAATCTTTATATGGTTCTAAAACTATTCCCATTTGATCTAATAACTTTTTAAATATCTCCGGAACCGTTACATCACGACTTGCAAATTTATAAGTATCAGGGAATAAATAACCTTCAAGTGGGTAATATATTTTACTATCTAAAATTTCATCGGTTATAAACCAATAATCTTCTATTAAACTATTTAAATAACCTGTATCTTTCATAGTATTCATGACGTCATCTACTGTATTATTAGTATTATCTTCAATAACTTTTGCAAGTTCTCGGAAGTTAATTCCTTCTTTAAAGGTTATCGTAATTTCTTCATCATTAATAATATTTCCTTCTCTAATTACAGCAACTATTTCTTTTAAACTCATATTTTCTCTTAATTTATAACGTCCAGCTTTTAAATCATTTATTTTATTAAGTTTTAAATATAAAACAAAGAATTTATCATTTTTAATTAAGTTGTTTTCTTTTAAAACACTTCCAATTCCAGCACTTGATAAGCCACTTGAAATAACAACTTCTTTTTCTGTACTATCCCTACTTACTGGACTTAAAAGAGAACGATATAAAAGGATTCCTGTAATAACTAGGCATAATAAAACTAAACAAATAATTAATATTACTTTTCGACATTTTTTCATGTTTACTGCTCCTAACTAGTTATTACTAGAACTATCTCCTGTATTACCATTCTTAATTTCTTCTTGTAAAGATTCTAAGATGGTTTCAATCACTTTCCATTCTTTTTCAGTTTCAATTGGAAGTAACTCGGTTACATCTTCACTTTCAGGATTAAAAATAGAAGCATAAACTTGAATATTTCCTTCCTTATCTTTTGTATTATCTGTATATACTATATAACTTTTTTTAGTTTCATCACTATCAAATGTAAATAAAACATCACAAGTTATTTCTTTCCCTTCATCATTAATTACTGTAAAACTATTTTTACCATTATTTTTCATTTTCTCTTTCCTTTCTATTCAAATATGATTGTAAGATTACAACACTAGCAACACCATCGACTCTTTTTTTTCTTTTTTGTCTTGAAATATCATAATCAGTTAAAACATCATTACTAATTTTAGATGTTAATCTTTCATCTTCAAGTATTACTTCAATCCCTAATCTTTTTTCAATCTCACTTTTGAAGTTTAAAACAACTAAGGCCATTTCACTCATAGTATTATTCATGTTTTTAGGTAACCCTAAAACAATTTTATCAATATGCTCTTCTTGAATTATTTTTTCAAGTTCATTTAAAAGATAATCATAATCCTCATCATGTCTCAAGGTTTTATAAGGACTAGCAATTATCCCACTTGATTTACTAATGCCTAAAGTTTTCGTTCCTAAATCAAGTCCTAAATATGTCATTTCATCACTTCCTCTATATAATAACATTTTTTTTAGAATTAGACAACTATATTTCTAAATATTCTTTAACTGTTTTAGTAATTGCTTCAATATATTTGTCTTGTTCCGTTAGTAAAATGTTCAAATTGACTGTACTATTGATGTACCCTAGTTCTAATAAATAACTTTCTAATCCTTGATTACTATTATAATAAGTATTCCAAGGTTTTTCATCGTATCTCTCATCAACATAAGCACCTGTTACAACTCCTCCAGTTTCTCGAATTATAAAATAATATGTTGAATCGGTCGTTGCTTTTTCATAATAAGTATAGCCTTTTTTATCAGCCTCTTTTTTCATGCTTTGAATATCATCTTCTGAAAATGTCCTGAGGTATACACCACTTCCAATTTTATGAGAAACATTTTTAGAATAAATCGTACTTGTATTATCAACAATATTCTTAGCTAAATTCGTGGCAAAGGTTGTATCAGCATGATTGGGAACATATACTTCAACTCCCCCATTACCTACTTTATAAACAGCTGAATTTTGATGAATGGAAAGTAACAATTTAGCTTTTGACTCATAAGCAATACTTACTCTACTGTCATCTCCATAGTTTGGAATGCTCACATCTTCTTCCCTTGTTAATTTAACTTTTAAACCAAGTCCTTCTAAAGATTCTTTTAATTTTAAAGCATATTCTAAATTAATTTTACTTTCATAATGTCCATTTTTATTAGCACCAACATCCCGTCCTCCATGACCTGGATCAATTACAATATCATACACGTCACTTGGTAACTTAACTTTTTTTACTTCTAAACTTAAATAATTTTTATCTTTATATTTTATAAATTGAAGATTAATCTCTCTGTTTTCATTATCCTTAGTAATTGTATAATAATTTATATCTTGCATCTTACTTTCATCTTTTAAAGTATAATATTTGGTATTATCACCATTTCCACTTTTCAAAAGAAGTATATAGTTTCCAATTGGAATATTTTCTAAATTAATTCCTTTATTAATAAGATTAGTAGTTTTAAAAGCAGTTCCATGATTAGTTTCAGTTAGTATTAATTCATAGTTAGCCTCAGTTTCTTTATTTTTCAATATTAAAACTAAATCGGGTAAAATTTTATTAATCTCGCCTTCTAAGTTAAAGAATCTTCCATATGTTGTATAACTGGTAATCCTAGCTTCATCTGTTACTAATTCACTTATTTTATCAATCTCATTTTCAATTTTAGCAAATGATGGTGTTTTCATGAATATTAAGATAAGTGGAATTACAACAATAATAATTAAAACTAATAACTTCTTCATAATCTACCTACCTATTTAAATTATACTACAGTTTTTTTAAAAATGATAGTTAATCTGCAACAACTTTATTAAGTATCTCATAAAACTCTTTGGGTGGATCTACTTGAAATTCTAATATCTTCTTGGTTCTTGGATGAGAAAATTTAATTTTATAAGAATGTAATAGTTGCCCAAAGTCATTATCACTTACAAGTTTTGAATAAACCGGGTCATTCACAACTGGATGATTAATATATTTCATATGCACTCTAATTTGATGAGTTCTTCCTGTTTCTAACTTACATTCGATTAAAGTATACTTAGGATATCTTTTTAAAACTTTAAAATGGGTAATTGCTTTTTTACTATTTACACTTGTAACACACATTCTCTCACGATTTTTAGAATCTCTTCCAATTGGAGCATCAATCGTTCCTGTTTCATGATTAAAAGTTCCCTCGACTAAGGCTAAATAATATCTTTCTACTTCCTTATCTTGAATCATCTTTGCAAGTTTTTCATGAGTATAATCATTTTTAGCTACTAACATTAAACCACTTGTATCTTTATCAAGCCGATGCACAATTCCTGGTCTATCTCCATTATTACTTAAATCATGTTTAGAAACTAAGGCATTAACTAAAGTATCTTGATAATTACCAGGAGCAGGATGCACAACTAAACCTGATTGTTTATTTATAACCATTAAATCATCATCTTCATAGATAATATCAACTTTAATATCAGATGGTTTTATCTCTGAATTAGAATCAGTATTAGTATCTATTATTTTAATAACATCACCCAATTCAACCTTATAATTGTTATTTATTTCCTTATTATTAACTAATATCTTTTTATCTTTAATTAATTTTTGAATTTTACTTCTTGAATATTCTAATTCTATAGTTAAATATTTATCAATTCTTAAATTTTCTTTATCTTCTACTTTTATTTCCATATAATTCCTTTCTAATTACTTCAATTATAATTAATCCTACTCCAATTACTATAAAACAATCTGCTAAATTAAAAATAGGTGCATCATAGTTAAATAATTTAAAATCAAAATAATCTATAACTCCATGATAAACTATTCTATCAAATAAATTGCCTAAAATACCAGCAATTATTAAACTATAATAAGTTACTTTATAATTATTAAGTTTTTCTTTAAATAAATAATATATAAGTATTCCTAAAACAACTATAGCTAAAATACTTAAAAATAATTGTTTTCCTTCTAAAATACTAAAAGCTGCCCCATCATTAATAACATAAGTTATATTAAAAAAGTTTGGTATTAAAGTAATACTTTCAAAAACACTCAAATTTGTTTTAACAAGTATTTTTATTAAAATATCTATTATAAATAAAATTAAACTAATAATTAAAATTTTCTTTTTCATATAATCACGTATCTATTTTATCAAAATAAGACTAAATAAACAAGAAATAATCAAAAAAATACATAAAGTTTAACTCTATGTATTATTACAACTTGGACATGATATTTCATAAGGATCTTCTTCTATCCCTTTTCCAGATGCTATTACTGCTTCATCTGATAAAGTTATTGTTATTTTAGTTGGTAATTTTTCCGATATTGTAAATCGATTTATCCAACCTTCACGAATACCTAGTATATTTGAATTAATTGGTGATATTAAAACAAAATCACGAGTGGCTAAATATTCATCATTAGTTTGACTTGCAAATTTTTCTCCTACCCTAAGTAGACCTACTTTACCTACCCAAATAGAATTCACTTTATCACACTTTTTTAAGGGCATATTTTTAGTATCACAAATAGTTGTTTTATAACCATCTAAAACTGTATATGTACCTAAATAATAAGTATTATCAACTAACATTTTTTTATATTTTTCATTTATTTTATTGTACCAATCGTTATTTAAATAATATCCCCAATATTCATCACTTGAACTATTAACTGAAGAATTATATGTATTATCGGTATTTGAAAACATTTTTGTAATAGTTTCATTTCCATCTTTTAAATAACTTGATGTTACTAATTTAATTGTTTTGTTATTTTCTACTTCAAGAACTCTATACAATTGATTATCAAATTTTACATATTCACCACTTACTCTTTCATTAATTTTTTCTTTTTCTTTCCCTACCTCTTTATCGCCTTTTATTTGATATGGGATTGTACTACTTCCATCACCAGAAGATATGGCGATTTCTGATTTAATAACAATTACAGGTGATATTCCAAAGCTATCTGTAAGTGAATTTGAACTTTTTATAACCTCCCCTCTAAGTGTCATAGTCCAAACATTATCACTAGAACAGGGTGTTAATAAAAGTTGATTAAATATATTAGATAAATACCTATTTGAGAATGATTTTATTATATAACTTTGATAATATTCATAAACTGTTAACAATCCTACACTTGCTTTCACCATATTGGTTTTCGGTATTTTTTCATTATAATTTTTAGATAAAGTATTGTTCCATAAATAATCCGTTACTATGATGTTTTCATAATTATAAAGTGTATCAAGAAAATCCTCGTTTAACCATTCATATACAAAAGAAGTTTCAAAATTAGTTGTTGAACCCCATGATAAAATTGTTTGAGGCTTTTCCGTTACCATTTTAATAGTACCATCTTTGTTTATACTAGTTATTCTCCATAATTTTCCAGAGTACCAAACATAATTATAATTAACATCCGTATTACTTCCTGATAAATAAGTTACATCATCTTCAACTATAGTCGTATTAGGATGCTCTTTAATAGCATTATTTATTTTGGTATATAATGTATTACTAGTATCTATTTGATTTCCTTCAATTACTACTTTAGCTGTAAAGGTTTTATCCATGTATTCATCTTCAGCTTCTTTATCTAACCATACCTTTACTTTATAACTTGCACTTTTAGTTGCATCTAATCTCGCTTCTAAATCGATATATTTATCATATCCCATTGTTTTAGGCTCATTATATTCTTGATCATTCTTATTACTTATAAATCTTATATAATTCTTAAATTCAGGATTAGTACTTGTCTCTTCTAAATAAACATTGTATCTAGCCTCAATATCACCTGTATTTTTAACTACAAATCCTAATTCTTTAGACTGATTGCTTCCTTCTTTATCACTCATAGGATACATATTTTCTAAATTTAATTTATCTGTACTACCTTCAAAAGATACTTGTAAAGTTCCAACATTTATTACATATGGATTCTTTCCTTCGGCTGTACTTCTTAGCATGGCATAACTACTTCCTAATAATAGTACTAAACTTAAAGATATCATTAAAACCATTATATTTCGTCTTTTCATATTATATCCTCTACTATTCTCTTTAATGATATCAAATATTTAAGTATTTTTCAAGTAGTTAATCTAAAAAAGTCTTTTTCATAATATCTGGATAATCTCCAATTAAATTTAATTTATCATATAATTCTTTAGCTAACTCCGTTGCTTTACTACCTCTTAAATAATCAAATACTGAAGACATTTCATAAGCCGTTCCAAGATATAAATAAACTTCTTTCTTTAAATCTATTTCTTGTTTAATTAAGATTAAATTAATCATTTCATAAGTAAAAACATAATAATCAACATCAATATAATTAAGGTCTGTTGTGGTAACAGCAAAACCAATCTCGATTTTTAAACCTCGATTCTTAAGTAAAGTTATAAGATTTCGACTGGTACTATGAATAAACAAATTTAAGTTTTCTTTTCCTTTTAAAATACTATCTAAATTATTTAAAAATAATTTAATTTTTTCCATTAAAGCTTTTGTTTCTTCTTCGGTTATACATTTATGTTCTAAAGGAATAATATTAAGCATTACTTTTCCTTTATAGTTAGTACTACTTAAATATGCAAGGACATCTTCTAACATAACCATTTCGAGATTCTTAAGTTGATTATAAGTATTCGAATAAATTGATTTAACTAATTCATCATTCCCACTTGATAAATTAAAAATAACAATTTTATCATCTTTGGTTACTCCAATATTTAAACTTATTCCATCTACAAAGTCTAAATTAATAACCTTATTAAAGAATTCTTGAATATTATATTTGATATTTTTTTGAATAATTAAATTCATTCAATCACCATTAAATAATATGCTATGAAAAGAAATAATTTCCAAAAAAAACATTTAATCATGAAGACTAAATGCTTATAAGTTAATTCCCGGATTCTTGGTGTTTTACAATAATCAATCCTTCAGCAACTTCCTCTAAAGCCTTTCCAATGTTTTTCGTTGATTTATACTTTTGACTAGGCATTTGTAAGAAGTTGGTTTCTTTGATTTGTCTACTTCTCTTGGCCGCGATATGAACAAGTTCATATTTTGATGATACGACATTAAGTAGTTTGTCAATTGATGGATATATCACACTTTTCACTCTCCCTCTATTATTAGAATAATATGAGACAGAAAAATATGCAAGTAATTTACCAAAATTTGACACTTAATTGACAAAAAAATATGTTAAGATTAGTCATTCTTAACATAGGCAATGTATGGAAAATTCCGATACTTTTCATCATAATCAAGACCATACCCTATAACAAACAAGTCATCAATCGGAAAACCTACATAATCAGCCTCAAATTCAACAACACGTCTTGCTTTTTTATCTAATAAAGAACAAGTTTTAACAGATTTAGGATGCATTTCTTTTAAATATTCAACTAAATATTTTAAAGTTCTTCCTGTATCAACTATATCTTCAACAACAATAATATTTTTACCTTCAATATTTTCTTTTTTTAAAGGTATTTTTAAATTAATATTCCCAGTTGAATTCTCACCTTCATAACTTGATACTCGAACACAATCTAAATAGCAAGGTCCATCATAATTTTTCATTAAATCAACTGTAAAAAATACAGCACCTTTTAAAACTGAACAAAATACAACTTCTTCGTCATTGTAATCATTCTTAATTTCCAAAGCTATCTCTTTAATTCTTTTTTGTAATTCATCTTCACTTATTAATATTTGCATTTTATCTTCCATACTACCACTCCTTAAATATACTAATATTATAGCATTTAAAATTATTAAAGTAAATTAAATTTTCTAAATTAAAAGAGAAAAGTCAAACTTTCCTCTAAAAATCAATATCACTCTTCTTATTTTTTAAACTAAGATAAACCATGATTAGTATTCCAACAACAAGAACAATTGCAATAATTGAAATGATTAATACAGTTTTATTAGTTGATTTAGCAGTGTTATTAGCATTATTACCACTTTCATTTTCCATGTCAGGAGTATTTTCATCTGATTCAACTAATGTATCATCTTCTTTATTATCACTTTCTTCTTTATTTTCATCTGTATTTCCTGTTGCAGGTGTTGTTGGTGTATTTTTATCAGGTGTTGTGGTACTACCGGTAGTTCCATTTGGAGTTTTGGAAGTTGAAGTTGAACCAGAACCATTAGTAGTACCAGAATTATTACCAGTTGAAGGTGTACTTGATGTTCCAGGTTGATTTTCCGTTTCACCTGGTTTTGTTTCACTTCCAGTATTTCCTCCTGGATTATCTTCTTTATCATTGTCGTCTTTATCTTCATCTTCTTTAGGTGGAACTTCTTCATTTACAACATATGTAAATTTAGATTTATCACCTAATTTTAACTCAGCATCTGGAATCGAAGTTGATTTCCAGTTATTATCATTATACATTAAGGAAATCTTATCTAAACTATAATCAACACTTGTTTTATAAGATGTTTCAAAAGTAATTTTTCCAAGGGTTAATTCTCTTTTCGAATTTAATAAATTATGACTTGAACCAATACCACCAGTTGTAACAATAATTCTTAAAGTATGATTAACAGCATCATAACTATATTTTTTAGTATAACTTTTATAGGCACTATTAAATTCAAAATTCTTGACTTTAACATTATCACTTACTTTGAATACTACATCCAATCCTCCAACAAAACCTTCATCAAAATGAATTGTTGTATTAATTACTCCATTTGAAGTTTCATTAAAGTTAATCTTGGTTATAGCTTTGGTATTAAAAGGAAGAAGAAGCATGAATAAAGGTAAGATAATAAATAGTAATTTTTTCTTCATAACTTCCACCTCTTAATTATTTCCTTTCGAATTAATAGACATTTTTGGTAACTTACTATATTCTTGTAAATTCGTAATAGCTGTTGATGTACTTGTTAATCTTTAATCATCTAAAGTTATAGCATCATTTACCCGATATAAATTAGCCCGAATATTCTTGGAATCTTTTAACATCTTGTTATATTCTTCTTCACTCATGATATACATCCAAGTACCTTTAGCAACATCATAAACACTCATATCAGAATTTAGTTCTGCAAATAGTAATTGATATCCATCATAAATCTTTGAATTGTCATAAGCATCAGTAATCGTTACAATATTGAATGATGGACTACCACGATATTCACCTTGAATAATTACAGAACCAGCTTTAATTATACCTTCATCACCTAAAGATGCATCATAAGTATAATCTTTATCTAAAATACCAACATTTGGAATACC
This sequence comes from uncultured Bacilli bacterium, assembly GCA_947624175.1. Lineage (GTDB taxonomy): Bacteria > Bacillota_I > Bacilli_A > RF39 > UBA660 > RUG591. The sequence goes on along the minus strand of CANQJD010000023.1, from coordinate 10,285 downwards.
ATTATTAACTGTAATATCAATATTATCTCCAGGAGGAGCAATTATATCAATTTCAACTCCAGAAATTCCTTTTTTGTTTCCAACAGATTCTATCTTAACATAAGAAATATCATTATAAGTCCAAAGACCTGTTTCACTATCAGTTCCTTCTTTTAGGAAGTAAACAATATCAGTATAGTTATTTTCTTCTGTTAAATTGAAAGTTCCTTCCCTGGCTACGGTCCAGTTTTCTTTATCAGTACTTACAGAAATTCGAAATTTAGAAATTGTATTAGCATCTAATTTTCCATTATCAACTAAGGCTTGATACTTAATACCACTTAAAGCATATTTATCATTTAAGTTAATGATAACATAAGCATCATTACTATCAGTTGTCATAGAAACTTTATCACCATTAGTAGTAAGAGTTTGAATTCTTTCATCACCAACAAAGCTTGAATTTGCTTTACCATCAATTAAGTTATTAATTGTTAATTTCTTATAATCCATATCACTATCTTCTAAATCAACAACTTCACCCTTAGCCTTGAAATTAGATTCAATACTAAATGTATCTTTTGATGCAATACTTCCGTCATATGAAATCTTAATTTCATCAAGCACTACTTCTTTTGTTTTATTTAATAAGTAATCATAAGCAACTACTTTGTAAGTATAAGCCCGGTTATTTTCAGAACCTACTCTATCAATATAACTATCTTGATTTCCTTCTACAAAAGCAATTGATTCTCCATTACGAATTATTTCATAACCTAAAATCTTATCACTTTCGCTTGTTACCCCTAAATTAATTGTAACTTCTTTATTTTTGTTATCAACTTCACTTATTTTAGCAGTAACACTCGCGTTAGTAATAGCTTCCCCATTATTTAAACGATAGCGTCTTGCTGCATCATTCAAGTACCAAATTGCTCTAGTTTCTTTTTCTAGTTTTAAGGTATCTTTGATATAAGTTTTAACTTTATCAGTTGGTCTTAAGCCCCAAAGTTCAAAGAACTCCGTTAAATCTTTTTTAGCAGCCATACTTGCATATAAAACTAGTAAGTCATCTTTTGAAGTAAATAACGTTTGACCACTTTCATCTTTATTATTAAAGGTTCTTGTTAAATGGTTAATTCTAGCATAAATAGAATCAGCATCTTCAAAAGTTTTATTATTATCATAAGCTAAATGTAATTGCCAATACATACCAAGTTGAACAAACACATTTTGGGCTTTACCAGCTGTATGAGATGTAACTTTTTCATATATTTTTGGATAAATATTACTTACTTCAAGTCTTGATAAATCTTTATCATTACTTGTTTGAGCAAGAAGAGCATAGATATTATTGGTAACTTCAGCATGAACTAGTGCTCCTTGATTAATTTGATGTCCAACTTCATGACTAATTCCCCAACCAAAGTAACCAGTACCATTATCTGAATTTCCTTTGCCTTGAACAAGTCCTCCAATTGAACCATATTCAATACCGATATGGTATCCACCAGCATACATGAATGCTCCATCAAACATTTGCATATAACGAATATTAATTCTTGATTTTGGCCATGCATCTTTTGGATCGGAAGCACTTTCACTCAAACCTTTTTGACGATAGAATAAATCAATCATTTCATCAAAGGCTTCCACCGAATTATATAATCTTTCAACTTTTTCATCAAGTGTGTTGCATCCTGAATCAAGAGCATCTTTAACAGCTACCGCTGCAACAGAGAATAAACCTTGACGAGTTGCAATCTCAGTTGCTGCTTCAACGCTTGACCTTGGATCAAAACTATCTCCATAAGTTTTCTTAATACTTTCAATATGAGTATCAAGAGCATTTATATAATTTTTAATAGCTTCTTTCTTTTCAGATTCACTTGTAAGCTTTGTAGTATCAAGAACTGGTATCTTAACTCCTCCACTTACTCGAACTTTAATCGGAGCATTTGCATTTGGAGTTCCGGAATATCTTATATAGACACTTCCACCTTTTTCAACATCAGTATCAACTATTTGAGGTACATCAATGATGTTTTGACCTTTTTTAAGACCTTTTACTGTTTTGCTCCAAGCATTTGCTTCCGCATGATATTGGGTAAATACTAGTTCAGCATTAACTGTGCTAGCAGTAGTTCCAATATAAACAGTTAATTTACTACCCGCTTTAGCAACAACCCCAAGTGGTTGATAATCATTAATTGTCATTGCAAATCCTAAATGTCCATTATAAGAATTAGAAATATTAGGATTTAAAGTAATAATATCATTTAAAGCTTTATCATTTAAGATATCTTCAGCATATTTTAAATCATTAAGAATAGATTCACGATATGGATTATATTCTCCATTATCCATAACATCAGCTCTTTTTCTTAATTCATCAATCTTTGCTTGATTAACTCCATCTGCTAATTCAACTCTTAAGTCATCAGTAAATAATTTAGCAACATCATCTACTAATGAATCATATTCATAGAATTTAACCTCAGCAACTTGAGCTAAATTAGCATTGCCTGAAACTGTTAAACCAAATTGAATTGCTTGAGCTGTAATAGGTTCTTGTAATTTAACAAGATAATAAGTCCGATTATTTTCATCTTTCTTTTGAGTAATAACCGCTTGAACAGTTGTTTTATTAGTATCTTTATAATCAGTTTCACTCTTCCAGTAATGTACTAAAGCATCATTTTTAGAATTAACATTGGTATCATAAGTACCAGACTTATAAGAATAAGGATAAGAATCAGGTACCGTTATAACAAATTCATCCATGGTATAAGCTTTATCTAAAACGGTAATTGGTACTCCAATATTATAATAACTTGAAGCTACATTCCATGATTTTAATTCCCAGTATGATAGATAATTATCATCAACCATTGAGAATTTTTCTCCATTAAACATTTCGCCTGATGTGTATACAACATTTTTAATATGATCAGTCTCCGTTTTTCCATCAATTGTTTTATTAATTAATTTATATTTAGGTGTAATAGTTGCTTCCGCTTTTAAAGTTTTACCTTTAACAGCATTAGAACCTTCTCCTTCACCTTTTTTGTTATTACCGGTTATATATATTTCATATTCTTGAGCTGCTTTTAAACCTTTTAAAGAATAACTAGGTTTAGAAATATCAGAAATTTTAGTATATTTTGTATCATCTACTTCTTTATAATAAAGGTTATAACTGGTTGTATCATCCATATCTTTCCAACTTACTTCAAAACCAGAATAAGTAGGTGTTAACTTAACCATATCAGGTTTTGGTGGAAGACGATTAGCTTCAGGACTACCAATTACTTCATCACTCCACTTACTTTGCCATTCTTGGTTAATTGCCCGAACCGCGATTTTATAAGTTTCATAATTTTTTAAATCTTCAATTGTAAAGGTTGTATAAGTTGTTTGAAAAATTACATTATCCATCTTTGGACCATTAATCCTAATTTCATACCCTGTAACATTTCCAGGATTTTGATAAGTAACTGTTAATTGTTCACTGACACTATTATCAACTTTAACATTAGTTGGTACTCCAAAACCTTCAGGTTCCCTCGTTTCAACTTTAACATTATTTAAGAATTCAACTTTCGCAATATCAGCTAAATTATTACTTCCTGTCTCAGTTATTTTAATAGTTACTTTTTTAACAGCAACTTGTTTGCCTAAATCAACAATAATTGTTCCTTCTTCACTTTCATCAGTAAAATATAAAATATTAGCACTTGACTCATTAGTTTTAACTTTTCCTTCATAAGTTTTAACAGTTCCATCTTCAAATTCAACAACAACTGAAGTTTTCTTTGGTGCATTATCTCCAACCGCAATTCGAATTTGACTCATATCAACACTAGCATTTTTATCTGTTCCTAAATCTAATGTTAAATTGATAGGATTATCTTCACTAACTTCTTTATCATCACTTCTTTTTAAAGTAACTACTTCAGTATCATTAAATATAGAACTTAAATTTCCTTCTACTTCGGTTTCAGAAGTTAATTCAAAATTAACTACTTCACTATCAATAATAGCACTAGTATTTTCTGGCTTAACACTTTTCTTATCACCATTAATAATAGCTGTAATATAATTTAAATCCGCAATATCAGTTTTACCATCTAAATTCAAATCATATTTATTGTCATTATTAACAATTGCATCAAGCATTAAATTAGTATCACTATCATCTACTTTATTATCTTTATTAATATCACCAATTTCAAATAAACCTTTTTCATTAGTAATATTAATTCTTTTAGAGAATTTATCTAAATTAACTGAAGTTTGATAAGTAACAAAATTGTTACCACTCATTTCAATTTTATATTCTCCTTTTGTAAGACCATAAACATTAATAGAATAATAAACAATATTATTGTTATAATCTATTCCGGTTAATAAATTACCCAAAGTATCACGTTTATTAGCCTTAACTTCAACTTTTTGACTACCTAAAATAATACTTTTATCTAAAAGGCCTTTGTAATCAGTAATTTCATCTAAATTAACACTTGCACTTTGGCCTTTAGCATTATAAATTTTATAGGTTATCCCTGTTTTTTCACGATTTCTAATAGGTAATAATAAATGAATTTCGGTTTCAATATTACCTACTCCTTCAAATTTCTCGCTACTTGCAATTTTATTAGGTGTATCAACTTCTTCTGCATGAACAAAAGGTGTACAGTAATTAAATAGCATAACTCCTAATAAAAATGCTGACATAATTTGTCTAAACTTCTTCATAAAAACACCTCAATCGTATTATATTGAAAATTGCCTCTAAAGTCAACATTTTTTTACCTATTTTGACATCAATTTGGCACTATTTTTTCCTATTAATTTTACTCATAATTTTTAAATATATGAGTAAAAGAATTATTTTCTATTACGCATTTTTCAATTTTTTTTAATTTTGCGTAATAGGATTTTTTCAAAAAGAAAAGATAGTCTCAAACTATCGCACTTATATTAGTTATCAATACCATCTATACAATTTTCATAAATCCATTTTTTTATATCATTCATGTCATTAGTTTCATAATATTTGATAAGTAAAGTTAAATATTCTCCTATTTTAGGAACTGGAACAGCAATTATTCCTTGACCATATTTTATCATTTCACGATTTGCTATTAAATTAGCCACTCTTTTATTTCCATCTTGAAACATTTGACTTCTTTGTATCCAACAAAATAAACTAATACATCTTTCTAATTCACAAGGTATTGCTAAAATTTCTTTTAATTCAGCATCATAATTACATTCACTTGGCAATTTAGGTCTCCAAGAAGTTCCAGTAATTCCTACTCCTCTTTTTCTAAATTCTCCTAAAGGTTCAATGTTTTGTCCTTTGCATATTTGAAAATGAACTTTTTTAATATAATCAAGAGTTAATTCTTCTGAAACATTATTTAATACATACTCCCAAGCATCAACTAAACCTTTTAATTTTAACATATTATCAATAGATATATTTCCTGTATTAACATTATTTATAAATGAATAAGTATCAGCAAATGTAATAGGTATTCCTTCTAAAACTGCACTTTTATATACATTATCAGCTAATTTCCGTTTAGCAAAAAAGATATTATCTTCAACGGTCATGTTATATTTATTTTTCATATACCTTTTCCTTTCCGTAATATCAATTTACTAAAAACTTTTAAATTTTTTATTTAATTTCTATATTATTGTATCAAATTTCTAAAGAAAAGTCTTTATTTTTTTAAATATTTTTTACAAAAAAGAAAAGATAGCCTTAAGCTATCTAAAATTACAACATGAACCTTGGTCTATATTGCTTACTACATTTTCTTCACAGCAAGAATATTCTGGTCTATAAGTATGTTTATAGATATGATGATTGATTATTCTTGTGCGGATTGGACAGATGTGTGGAACCTCGTGAGTAATAGTTCTATGAACACATCGCTCTTGCATAGGTTCAACAACTGGTTGGTTGCATCCTCCATTACCCATCATATTCATATTACCATTAAAATCATTATTAGTAACATTAGCATCAATATCAATGTTGTTTGTCATATCATTAGCAAAAAAGTTATTATTTATATCGTTATCTCTATCATAACATCTTTCTTGAAACATAAAAATCCTCCTATCTACTTTTATACTATGAGGTTTATTTTATTTTGGAAAGTATATTTACCTAAATTTTCGAATATAATTTTTTGGAGGTATTAATGAAAATAATTGTCTATGCAATTTCTAAAAATGAAAGTAAATTTGTAAATCGTTGGTATAATTCTATGAAAGAAGCCGATGAAGTATATGTTTTAGATACTGGTTCAACTGATGAAACGAAAGAAAAATTACAAGAATTAGGAGTAATTGTTCATGAAAAAGTATTTGATAAGTTTCGATTTGATGATGCTAGAAATGAAATTTTAAATAAACTTCCAGAAGATGCCGACCTTTGTATTTCAACTGATTTAGATGAAGTCTTTGAAAGTGGTTGGAGGAAAATATTAGAAGATAATTATCATGGAGAAACGAGAGTTAGTTATACTTATAATTGGCATTTAGATGAAAATAATAAACCAGATGTTACTTTTTATCTTGATAAAATACATACTAGACATGATTATAAATGGACTCATCCCGTTCATGAAGTATTAGAAAATATTAATCATAATGAAACTAGAGTAACTATTCCAAATCTTATTTTAAATCATTATCCTGACCCTGAAAAAAGTCGAGGAAACTATTTACCTCTTTTAGAATTATCGGTTAAAGAAGACCCAGAAGATGACAGAAATATGCATTATTTAGGAAGAGAATATATGTATTATAAAAGATATCAAGAAGCAATTGATACTCTAATTAAACATTTAAGTTTGAAAAAGGCTGTATGGAAAGATGAACGATGTGCCTCAATGCGTTTTATTGGAAGATGTTATAAAAATCTAAATCGGTTTGATGAAGCAATCATGTGGTATGAAAAAGCGATTCATGAAGCACCTTACTTAAGAGACCCTTATATGGAACTTGCTCTTCTTTATTATGAAAAGGAAGATTATCAAAAAGTTTATATTTATTTAAAACAAGCCTTAAAGATTAAAACTCATGGCAAAACTTACATCAATGAATTATTTTCTTGGAATGAAACTATCTATGATTTATTATCAGTTGCTTGTTATTATCTAAATTATTTACCTGAATCTCTTTATTATATAGATAAAGCACTTGAAATAAATCCTAATAATGAAAGAATTAAAAATAATAAAATTTTAATTGATAAAGTATTAAATAAAACAAGTTAAGTTTCTAAACTTGTTTTATTCAAGTATTAATTTAAAAGGATTACTTACTTCTCCTGTACCGGATATTATTTTGACATTACCTTTTAAATATAAGGTTGGTCTTACTGTAACATCTCTTCCACCACTAGATGTACCAATAATATTAGTAAAAGTAACATTTCCACTTGCTAACAAAATACTGGCACAACCACTATATTTACTTGGAGAAATAAACCACATATGACGTTCTTTAACATTTTGCATTGTGCTCATCCAACTTTTGGAAAATATAGAACTATAAATTCCTAGACCAGTATTATTCCAATAATTATTATGTGCCGAATAACCATAATCACTTGGATACATAAGACCTATTTTACCAATCCACGTTGACTTATCTTCTGTTAAACCATTATTAATATTATGTTCCATTTCATAAGATGATATAGTTGTAGTATTATTTCCTTCCGCAGCAGGATTACTAGAAATTAAGACATCACCTAAATAATATTTGCTATCTGCTATTTGATTTAAAGAATCAATTGATAAATAACTTAAATATCCTTTGTTCTTTCCATTAGTATCTTGCTTATTATTTAAAAAATAACTTAACCCTGATGTACTCCAATCAGATAAAGATGATTCTCGGCCATACCATTGTGCAGCTTCAGGATATACCAACGAAGAGTTATGAATGCTATAAACTACATCATCTACATTAAACTCTTCAGCTAAATAACCACCATCTAAAATATTATTTCTAACTATCTTAACGTGTTCTTCACCATTTTCATCTTTGAATATTCCAATGATTCTCCATAATTCATCATTAAATGTTACATAATTATTAACACTAGGTCCTGAATATCTATATTCTCTTATAGTTTCAGAATTTGCTTCATGATATAAATTACCATCATTGTTAACTGCTACTAATCCACCTTCAAAAGTTTCTTTATTTCCTGAATAATTACTTACTAATTTACTTTTTACAACTTGAATAGCTGTATCTTCATTTTGATATAACTCGACATTTATCTTTCCATTATAACTTTTCTTTAAAGCAGCTTCTCCAGCTTTCTCATCTATCCATAGTTTTACTTTTAATATTTTATTATCCTTTAAACTATATCCCGTATATATTATATTATTCGTATCACTTAATAATTTAGATGCTAAATATGTTTTTCCATCATCTTCTGAAACACTATATCTAATATAATTAGCATCAAGTGTAGTTTCTGTATCTCCTTCTAATTTAACTTCATATTTTCCAATTTCTAAACTTCCTGTATTAGTTAAGGTTAACGTTATATCGTTATTTTTAAACCCATCATCGTAACTTTTTGGTAGCTCTCCTTCTAAACTTAAAGTACCAGTTGTTGCTACTTCTAAATTAAAGTTTCCAGTTTTAAAACTTACTACTTCTTCTGTTTCATCTGAACTTGATAATAAAGAAAAACTTCCTCCTATAAATAAAGAAATTACTAAAACACTTACGATTACTAAAATTTTCTTTTGATAATTTATATCTTTTCTTATTAACTTTGGTTCCATAACTACCTACTTTCTATTATTATTATAATCTATTTTGACCCGTTTTTCAAATATTTATATTAAAACACATAAACCTAGTTCTATTCTACTAGTTTTATGTGTCTAAATTTGTCAATTTTTATAGAAAGTGATTTAGGTGCTATGCCCCCCCCATTGTTAACTTATTGTTGACATATAAATTTGATACATTAACTAATTTTATCATATGAGGATACTCCTTTCTATCTATGAATTAATAATACAATAATTTCTAATTATTATCAAGTAATCCGAACTATTTTTTTATTAACTTGACAAAATTATGTAAATTAATCTTTAATATTATTTTTTAATTCATATAAATAATTAATTGCTTCAATCGGAGTTATATTTAAAATATCAAGATTTTTTAATTTCTTATAAACTTCACTTTCTTCTTTAGCTGGAGCTGTAAAATCAAAACTAGTTTGCACAACACTAGATTTAGTTTTAGAAGTTTTATCTTCATAAGTTTTAAGAATTTCTTCAGCCTTCTTGATTACTTCATCAGGAAGTTTAGCAAGAGATGCCACATTAATACCATAACTTTTAGAAACAGCACCATCTACTACTTTATGTAAGAAAGTTATATTACCATTTTCTTCTAAAGCTGAAACATGAACGTTTTTTACTTTCTTAAGTTTTTTAGTTAAATCAGTTAATTCATGATAATGAGTTGAAAATAAAGTTTTAGCCCCTATTTCATTATGAATATATTCAAGGATTGCATAAGCAAGACTCATTCCATCATAGGTAGCTGTACCTCGCCCTAATTCATCAAATAAAATTAAACTATTCTTTGTAGCATTAGAAAGAGCATAATTTGCTTCTTTCATTTCAACCATGAAAGTTGATTCACCACTTACTAAATCATCACTAGCTCCAATTCTTGTAAATATTTTATCAAAAATTGGAATATTACAACTCTTGGCTGGTACGAATGAACCAATCTGAGCCATGATAACAATAATAGCCAGTTGTCTCATATAAGTCGATTTACCAGCCATATTAGGTCCTGTAATCAAAAGACAATTACAATTTTTGTCCATAATTATATCATTAGGAACATAATCAACTTTGGTAACTGCTTCAACAACCGGATGTCTTCCTTCAATGATATTAATTTCATGATTATTATTAAATGTTGGTCTTACAAAATGATATTTATCAGCAATCGTTGTTAAAGAAATAAGTAAATCTATTTCACTTATAATATTACTAATTTCTTGAATATCATTTATCTTTTCAACTACCTTATCTCGAAGTTCTAAAAATAATTTATATTCTAAATTAATAATTTTCTCATCAGCACTTAAAATAATTTGTTCTTTTTCTTTTAAAGACTCTGTTATATACCTTTCCCCTGTCGACAAAGTTTGTTTTCTAATATAACCAAATTCATCTTTAACTAAAGGAACACTCATTTTACTTACTTCAATATAATAACCAAA
>CANQJD010000022.1 GCA_947624175.1 uncultured Bacilli bacterium | reverse complement strand
TCATCTTTCGATGTTATAGTCTTTTTTTATCATTGCAGTTGGAATAGTCATTTTTCCATAAAACTTTTCCCACTACCTATTTAATATCATTATCTTTATATTTTAAAACTTCTAAATATGAATTCATATAACTAATAAGATGGGCTTTATAAGGTAAATAAGTTATTTTAGAAAATATATCAAGATAATAATCTTTAACTTTGTATGTTTTTAAATATTCTAATATCTCGTTCCAATGTTCTTTTTTACCTTTACTAATATGGTCTGCTATTTGAAAAGAAGTTTTAGAATCTATTTTTAAACTTATAAGATAATCATATAAATCTTCTCTTGAAACAATTATATCATTAATTGTTATTTTTTTATTAATTAATAAATCTTTATAATCAGTAAATAAATTTTCATAAGAAAGTCCATAAGCTAAAACATAATCATAATAAGTTTTAGGTTTTAAGAGTTTAACTATTTCTTTAAAGTTTTTAGAGTGTTCTAATCCTGAATACTCACTTACATTCTTATAATCTATATGACTATTCTCTATTTTAACTTTGGAAAGTAAAGTTGGAATATCATGATAAAGAAGATTAATCTTTAATATATTTCTATCTAAATCATGATAATCAAAATGAGTTGTTGCTAAATCTTTCTTTAAATATTCAAGAGGAGTAAAGTTTTCAACTTCTACATAATCAGGAAATATCATAAAACCTCCAGGGTTTATTCCAGAAACTCCTTTAGAATTATAAGAACCAGCTTTAATAACTGTATTTTCTTTTAATAACTCATAAAAATATTCTTCTAATTTATCTTTAATATCAACTGCATAATTTAAAATAATTTGAGGTCTTTTTGTTAAATAATATCCTAAAAATAATTGAACTGGAATACTATAACCAGCTTTAAGTAATGTTTTACCACATTTACAAATTCTATCTGGGATATCATGAAAAGTTTTATACTTATCTTCATCTATAATATAAAATTCATGACAATTCTTACAATAATAATGCACTGGTAAAGGATTAATATCCGTTATTCCTAATAAATAAGCAACTAATGAACTACCTACTCCTCCTCTTGGCATAACTTGATAACCTAATTTTTTTGAATAATCAACTAACTTTTTAGAAATTAAATAAATTACTTCATAATTAGAACCAATTATACCTTTATTTTTTAAAGAATCTTGTCCATATAATTCTAATTTGATTCTACTTTCAACTTCTTTAGGTAACTTATTTCCATAAATAAGTCTCGCTTTCTTATAAACTTCATCTTTTAAAATCTTTTTACTATTTTTAATTTTAGGTAAATAGGTATGATTATCATATATTAGAATATTATCATCAACTAAATCACTTAATAAATTTGAATTTCTTACAACAATATCATAAGCAGTATCAGAATCTAAAAATGAAAAATCAGCCATTAATTCCTCTGTACTCTTTAAATGAGTAGCATCCAAATCTTCTCCATAGATTTTTAAAAATTCACTTCTATCTTCTTTTTCTAAATAACAAACTTCGGAAGTTCCAATTACTATTTTTCGATATTTTCTTGCTAAATTAATTAAATATTCAAGTTTATCTTGATTTCTTTCATCACTTCTTACCATTATAAAATCATACCACATCATATCACTTGCAATATCTTCATCACTTAAATTATCATAGATATCAAGCATTTTATTTAAATCAAGTCCATATAATAAACCTTCACTTAAATCAACTAAATCTTCTTTTGAAATCACTCGTTTTTTTAATATTAAATTATTCTTAGATATTAAACTAATTATTTTATAAAGATTTTTTAAACCTTCTATATTTCTTACAATTATATTAACAGTAACTAAACTCTCGTTTACAAGTATCTTAACTTTTGCACCATATATAACTTTAAAGTTAGTTATATGGTTACTACTTAAGTATTTACAAATCACTGGGAAGGATCTTACATTATTAAAATCCGTGATTGCAATAGCATCTTGTCCTAAACTAATAGCCTGTTCAATAAGTTTAATGGGACTAGCCAAACTTCCCCTACTCATATTTGTTAAAGTATTAAATTCTATTCTTTCCATTTCTCTCTTCTCCTCTCATTATCTAAGCATAAAGTCTAATCTTACTAGGTTTAACCTTTTTAACATCTAATCCATAAAAATATTTATTAATACAATAAATCTCAAAATCATGATTAAGACCTACAAGTGATTCATCATAATAATACTTATCTAAAAGTTCCTCTATATATTTTAAAATATCGTTTTGATTCTTATTCTCTCTTAATAATTTACATTGATCAATTATATTATTCTTAGATTCTAGTAAATCATAAATCAACTCTTCATTATAGTTTTTTGAACCTATAAATGGTAAGGTAGGTAAAGGTTCTTTAATCTCTTCTACTTTCAAACCATAATAATACTTAATTATACAATATATTATATATTCTGAATCACTATCCTTCATATCTTGATTACCACGTATCAGTTTATCAATATAACTTCTTACTCCCTTCTTATAATGATACTTCCTCAACTCTATTAATTGGTCTATAATGTTATCTTTCCTATCAAGTATCTTAATAACCTCTTTATTACCCCGACAATAATTCATATTAATTAACCTCCTTTATTTTAAATTTTCCTACTTCATATGAATTCCAATAATTAATAACTTCAAGTTCTAACCTATTAATCCTTTTTACTAAAATAACATTTTTTAAATACTTTTTTAATTTATAATAATTTTTAATATCTTGAAGTTTTAATTCATCATGTTTTTGATTTACTCCTGTTATAAAAACAAACTTCGTTTTATATTTTAAACTTGCTTCATTTAATTTTGAAAACATCTTATTTATATTATATTTAGATTTTTCTAAAATCATATCTAATCTATTAATTATTACTAAATCATATTGCTCTTCTTCAAGACTATTTAATAAATTATCTAGATACCAATTCCAAATACTAGCATCATCTAACTCTGATATATAAAGATTACACTTTCTAATATCTTCAATAGCCTCAATATATTTATCTCGATCAATTTTCTTATTATCTTTACTAGAAATTAAACCAGGTTCAAGATATTTAAATATCTCATCAACCTTTAATTTACTAATTTTAGACATTAATTGAGCTAAATTATAAGATGATTTTTCAAAAGTTATCAAAAAAGTTTTTTTGTTTTTAGTAATTGCATAATCATATAAAAGTTCTGTTGTAATATCTACTCTTCCTCCTAAAGGGGAACTTGCAATTATTGATATATTTTCACTTAATATATTCTGGATTATTTTATCTATATTCATTTCCTATCTCCATTATTTTATAATTACCTTCTAAATTAAGCATTTCTAATTGTTTAGTATTTGTAAATAACACAATATGACTTATCAATTTAGTCTCTTCTAACTTCTTAAATATTTCTAATTCTGAATATTTACTTTTCATTATAAAATTATATAAATTATCAATTATTAAAATATCTTCATGAGTATCTGATAATAGATAATCAACAATATCTTCATCAAATAAGATAGTATCACTCATATAAATATTACTATTTTGGATAATCTCAATTGCTTTGATATATTTTTCTTTATCTATTTTATCTTTATTATTTTTAGCTATTAAAAGATAAGGGTATTCATACTTCTGAATTATTTTTTTAGGTATCCCACTTAATTTACTTATTAAAGCATTATTATAATATCTACTTCTAATACCTAGACTAAAAAGAATTGTTTTATAGTTATTCCTTATACTAAATTCTTCTAGTAATTCTATTATTAATGGAACTTTCCTCCTTTCTTTAACATTAATTAATGTTATTTTGTTTTTTAAAATTTCTTTAATTTTATTTTCCATCTCCAATCACATAATAGTTATAACATAAATTAATTTTTTTTGCTCAACATAGATTTTTAGGTGGACAAAAAAATAAACTATATTTCTATAGTTTATAAGGTTTTTATTATTGTTTAATAGTTGTTTTTTTAACAATATACCAACATCTTTTTTTCTTATTAAAGCCAATATTATTATATAAATAATTCATATCTTTTAGATATCTTTGTAACCATTTTTTATTTACTTTTAATTTCTTTTCTAAATCTTCCATCTTGAAATAATCTTTGTGCATTTTAAGAAGACAAACTTTTAATTTTTGAATATTTGCTAATCTTTTCTTCGTATATTTAATATTTTTCTTCTTATCATCTTGACATATTTTCTTTAATATTGATTCAAATCTTCTTTGACAATCAATATCATAGGTAAGATAATAAGTATTTGCAAATGGTAATTTATTATCTTCAAGTTCAGGAGCCAAAATAATAGTATAATTAAATTTACCTAATTTCTTCCGATATAATCTATCAAATTCATAAATATCAAAGTTATCATAATCAAATAAATTATCTAAATGATAATATTCATAAATATCATCCAAAAATACTATCAATAAAAATCCTTGTTTTCTTTTAATATCTTCAATTTTATAATTTTTAATTAGTTTAAAATCACCTAAATTATTTAAATTTTTAGTTATTTCTAACACTTTTTCAATACTATCACTATAATCAACACATACAACATTTCTTTTCATATAATTAACTCTCACTTTTTTAATCACTATCAATATTAAATTCTACAGCAAGATTAAATGATTCAAAACTCCCATCTTCCTTTTCTATATCTACATCCTTAATAATTCTATATGTTCCACTTGTAAGTTTACCATAATCATGTTTCCAGTTTAAATTTATTTCTTTAGATTCACCTGGTTTAAGAGTAAAGCCAGGCAAAGTAAAATTCAATTCAACATTGATTTTATGCCATTCTCCATCTTTTTTAATCTCTATTTCATATGGATTTCCATATTGAAAATCTTTATCACCTGTATTATTAGTTAAAACTATTGTAGCACTTTGATTAGTTAAAGTTCCATCTTTAATAGACAAAGTAACATCATTAGTTGTTGATATTTTGATATTAGATTCACTTCCTACATCAAATTCATTTTTAACTTCACATCCAACTAGTCCTATAAATAAGACTAAACTTAAAAAAACAGTTAAGATTACTTTTTTCATAAATACTCCTTTATAAATATTATTTATTTCTAACAATTTAATTATCATATATTTTCTTCTTTTTGTCAATTTTGTACGATGTAGAGTACTTTTTTCTGCTTTTTCCTAATTTTGTACGACGCAGAGTACTTTTTTCTGCTTTTTTCTAATTTTGTACTATGTAACTGTTCTTCTACTTTTTAATAGCCTACATTTAATTTATTATCTATATTAATTTCATATTTATAAGTAGTTAATAAATTTTTATTATCATAAAATAAAATTTTAATTGTTATTCTTCTTGTTTAGGATAAAATAACTTATTTATTCCAAAATTAAAATGGATAACTTTATTCCCAATTATTAATAAAAACAACATCCAAGAAATAGTTATTTAAACTATTATTAGTTGGTATGTTGTTTTAATTTACTAAATCATATTTGTTATTCACTTCGAAGTGCTTCAACTGGATCCTTTTTAGAAGCCGCTTTAGCTGGTATTAAACCACCAATTAAGGTTAAGATAATTGAAAGAATAATTAACCAAAGTGCATTTTTAGGATTTAAAGCAGCTGATAATGGAATATTTCCCGTAAAGTGATGTAATATCTTATTGATTACTGGGATTAAAGAATAAGTTATACCTATTCCAAATAAACCAGATAATAAACCTATTATAAATGTTTCAGCATTAAAGATTGAAGAAATATTGCCTTTAGATGCACCCATAGCCCTTAAAATTCCAATTTCTTTTGTTCTTTCATAAACGGAAATATAAGTTATAACTCCAATCATTATACTAGATACAACCAGAGAAATTGATACAAATGCTATTAAAACATAACTTACAGCATTAACAATCGTTTTAACTGAAGACATTAAAATACCCGTTGTATCTGAATAATTTATTTTCTTTTCTTTATCTACATTTTTATTATAATTATCTATAAATGATAAAAAGTGATCTTTTCCTTCAAAACTATTAAAATAGAATGAAATATAAGTTGGTTCTTCTTTATCTTGGTAACCTAATAAAATTAAATTTGATTTTTGATTGGTTTCTGTTTGATTCATCATAGCATTTACTACTCTTACTAGTTCATCTTCAGAGAAATTAAGAGTAAAGGCTGAAGCGATTTTTTCTTCATCAATATTAAATGAGGTTGCAAAACTATTAGTTAAGTTGGCTGTTAACTCACCTACTTTAGTTAAAACTGTTTTCTTCATTAAGGCTTCTGTCATCGTTTTAGCCATTGTTTCACAGGTACCAGTTACTACAGCACTTTCTAAATAAGCCGAGGTAATTGTAGTTTTTAATTCATCATTGACAACTACTTTAGGATTTTCAGGGTCTATTTCAAATTCAGGATCTAAAGCACTCATATAAGTATTATAACCGGTTATATAAGCTTGAAGTAAGCCTTTAAGTAAACCACTATAAGTTGTTTTAAAAACATCTTTTGGTATTACATACTCACTTTCTAATCTCGATAAATCATTATCTTGCTTATTTATATAATTATTAACAATAGTTTCTATATCATTTACCCCAAACTCGCCTTCTAATGTATCAAATATTTGGCTTGTAAAGGTTTTTAAGTTATTAACAAAAGAATTTTTAGCCGGAGTAGTATCAGTTGTTATAGAATTACTTATTTCAGCCATATAATTTTGTGTTTGATTCTCTAATGTTTTTTGGTCAATATTAATGTTAAAAGCACTTTGTAATTTTTGATTGTCTATTTTAACTAAATCAGAAAATTCAAAATCAAAATTATTCTTTTTACTATCAAATCTATTTCCTGAAAATACATCAATTTCACTATTTTCTTTTTGTTTTTTTACAACATCAGACTCACTTGCATAATCAATAATATAGTCTATTAAATCAGATTTATAAGCAACTCCTGGATTTAAAGCCATAGACATGACATTATTTTTAGGACTTACAATACCAACTATTTTTAGTTTTAAAGCCTTATCATATAAACTTTGCATATAACTATCATCATTACTCATATCTTCATAAACATCATATTTTGAATTATATTTATAAGTATCAGTTGGTAGGATTAATCTTAAATCAACATTCATTAAATCTTCATAAGTAAAAGTCAATGGTTCATTATTAATATCAACTTTTTCTCCACTCATGATACTAGTAATCATTTTTGTTAATTCCTCGGTATCTCTTAATCCTAATGAATAAACAAGTAAATCAGATATAGAGTTAGGTTCAGATAAAACTATTAACATTTCATCATACTTTTCAGGCCATCTTCCAGCTAACATATCATAATCATCTTCTATATCACTTTTATCATCAACCATCTGTGAAAAAATAGAAGCCAAAGAAGAATAGGTACTAGTAATTGCACCATTTCCTAACATTGAACTAAATAAATTACTAGGATTAAGTTTAGCTAATTTTTTAGTAGCATCAATCGTATAAATATTAGGATCAACACTATATGAATACTGAACATTTGAAATGTCTTTATCTACTTTTTGATAATTTTCTTCTAAATATTGTTTAAAACTTTTTAAATCATTGGTACTAACACTTGAAAGCATAGATGTAATATATTGTTGTTCTTGTACTTCATTTGAATTTTTATCTTTATTATCACCACTTCGCATTGATAATAAGGTACTTGTTATATCAGCTGATTCTTGTTGAATTGTAAGGGGATAAGAAGTCAGAGTTTCTTCTTGAATGGAATCAACATAATTTTGAAAACCTGTTGAAACGGCTAAAATTAAAGCTATTCCAATTATTCCAATCGAACCTGCCACTGCAACTAAAATAGTTCTTGCTTTTTTTGTCATTAAATTATTAAACGATAACGATAAAGCTGTCAAGAATGACATTTTAGTTTTTTTAGATTTATTGTCTAATATCTCTTTTTGTTCTTGAGTATCAATTTTTCCATCGTAAGGATTAGAATCTGAAACAATTTTTCCATCTTTAATATTAATAATTCGAGTTGAATATTCTTTAGCTAAATCTGGATTATGGGTAACCATTATAACTAATTTATCTTTAGAGATTTTTTTAAGTAATTCCATGATTTGCACGGAAGTATCCGAATCAAGAGCTCCGGTTGGTTCATCGGCTAAAATAATTTCAGGATTATTTATAATGGCTCTTGCAATCGCCACTCTTTGCATTTGACCACCAGATAATTGATTTGGTCGTTTATTTATATGATTTTCTAGTCCTACTTCTTTTAAGGCTTTAATGGCTCTTTTCTTCCGTTCACTTTTAGATATTCCAGATAGTGTTAAGGCTAATTCAACATTTTTTAATACTGTTTGATGACTAATTAAGTTATAACTTTGAAAAATAAACCCAACTCGATGATTCCTATAGCTATCCCAATCTCTATCTTTAAATTTTTTAGTACTTACTTCATTGACAATGATATCCCCGGAAGTATATTCATCTAGTCCCCCAACTATATTTAAAAATGTTGTTTTACCAGAACCAGAAGGACCTAATATGGAAGCAAATTCATGTTGTCTAAAGTTAACACTAACTCTATCTAACGCTTTTTGTTCAAATCCTTCCGTTTTATAAATTTTACTAATATTCTTAATCTCTATCATTTTATCACAACCTAGCATCTCAATTTTAATTTTATTTATTATTTTCATTATTATTCTTTTTAAACAATAATTATTGTATTAATCTCTTTAATAATATATGTACATTATAGCAAAAAAGCGAACTAATGTAAATATTTCTGTAAAATTTTTGTGAATTTTAAGTTAAAATGTCCGCTTTTTTTAATCGATTTACAAGTTAAAATGTCCGGTTTGTTTTAAAAATTTATTTCAATTAGTTTTTGTGTTACAGGAACCCAATTATATGATTGAAATGGCTTGCAAAGGCTTGATAAATAAGCCTTTGGCAAAAAAGCCTATCATATAATTGCCTATAACAAAAAGCTACTTTCAATAAATTTTAATTGAATTTTGAATAGGACATTTTAACTTATAATTGCAAATCCTAAAATAGGACATTTTAAAATATAAATCACACTAATGTAAATATTTCTGTAAAATTTTACCTAACATTAAAGTTAATATTTATATAACAAAAAAAATGGTATCATCGTATTCCACAACGGCAGACAATATAAAGTCATTTGTGGAATAGATGTACCTAGTAAATAAGTGCGCTCACTATGCAACAATTATATATTGAGAATAATGCAAAGGCTGTCGAATTTGCGACCAATATACTAACTTTTGATAATAAAGTTGATGAACCTATTTTAACTAGTTCTTAATATCATTCAAAAGTTTAATATAGGAAGATTGCTTCGTCATTTGTCTCCCATTTATATTTTAACCATTATACTTTAAATTATTCATGAAAATATTTACCAATTTCTAAAATTTATAGTGTTATTATTTTATGATATTTTTTCATATTACCTATACCTTTGCTTGCTAATAAAAAAGCTTAATATTTTACTGCATTTTTATTCCTGCTAAAATAATTTTATAATCATTTTCAGTTAATTCATCTTTTAAAACTATTACTTTATTATAATTTTCTTCATCTATCTTAATTATATTTTCATCTTTCATAGAAGTTAAAAGAGCATAAAACTTTTTTCTATCTTTTAAAGTTATATAACCAAATTTTTTATGATTAAAAAATCCATTTTGGTAAACCATTTTTGTATTTTCACCTGCTAAAATAGAAAATAATATTTTAGGTCCTATTGCTAATGTTAAATTTTTATAAGTATTTATAACTTCAATAATACTATTAACCATTTCTTTAAATGGATGATTACAAATGGTTATTTTATCAAGATTAGTTTTATCGTCCAAAAATCTAATATTAAGTTCTTCTTTATCTTGAGTATAATTATAATCCATCATATAAACTGAACAACCTGTTCCATCACTTTTATAGTTAGAACAACCAAGAATTCTACTTTCTTTTCCATTTTTTAACTTAACTGGTTTTACTATTAAATATCCATCTTCACATTTAGGACATTTAGAAATAGCTAACTTACCACCACTTAAATCATTAGTAATAAAGCCACATACTTCTGGATCATTAGAACATATCCAAATTCTTTTTGATATTTTAAAATTAGAATTAGCCCTTTTTTGCATCGGATAACCACAGATTGGACATTTAATTAAATTATTTATCTTGGTTGTTGGTTCTAACTCTTCTCCTTGTAATAAAACATCTTTATATTTATCTTTTAATTCTAAAATAAATTTTGATGGTCGATATTTAGGAGTTATAATAAAGACTCTATTTTTAGTTCTTGTAAGTGCAACATAAAATAATCGTCTTTCTTCAGCAAACTCAAAAGTATCATCATCTTTAATTACTAATTTCATTACTGGATCATCAACAATTTTAGAAGGAAAACCTAAAACTGCATCTTTACCATTGATAATAATAACATTATCATAACCAAGTCCTTTTGAAGAATGAGCTGTTAAATAGGTTATTTTTAATTTAGGATATTTTAAAGATTTTATTTTATAATTATTAACTTCAAATAATTTATTTAAACGAGTAAGCATATACCCTTCAAAACCATATCTTCCAATAAATAATATACTACCTTCGTCTCCATTAACTTTAACAATTTCATCTAATGATTTTTCTATTGTTTTAGCCATCCTTAAAAAAGCACTTTCATTAGCATCTCGTTTATTAGAATCATCATAACTCATTAATACAATGGGATTCTTAATTGATTTATGAGATTTAAGACTTTTTTTAATTTGATTATCATTAGCCATTACAAAACTACCAGCAATATCAATTAATTCTTGAGAATTTCGATAAGTATTAGTAATTTTTAATATATTAGCATATCCCATAATTTCTTCAAATTTTGTAAATAATTCCAGTTTTGCTCCACTAAATCTAAAAATTGATTGCCAATCATCTCCAACGGCAATTATTTTTGCATTAGAGCATTTAGATATCTTTTCACACAAATCAAATCTTTGCATGGAAATATCTTGATATTCATCAACAAAAACATAATCATAAGGTAACATTTCTCCATTTTTAATCTTATTATCTAATATATTTGAAGCATTATTAATCATATCTTCAAAATCAATACTATTAGTTCTTTGTAATTCTTTAGTATAAGCAAGGTAACATTGATAACAGATATTTACAAATAATTTAGTTCTTTCATCATTAAGAGTTATTTTCCATTCATCAAACTTTGATACACTAAAATTATTTGTTTTAAATCTTGAAATAAAAACACATACTAATTGAATAAATTTATTAAGATATTTGTCTTCAGCATTTTTAAGGATTGCTTTATATATTTCTTTACTATCTTTAACTTCAAATGAAATACCATTTTTGATTAATTCTTCTTTTAAATGTGTTAATGTATCTCTTCCATCCCGATACTTTGAAAAAGTATAAATTAGTTTGGTTCCATGTCTTCTATGAGTTAGAATTTTATCATTAATATGTTTTTTATAGGTTTCTAATTCTTCTTTAGAATACCTACTATTTTCTCCATCTTCACTTATTCCAAAATGTTCTAAATAAATTTCTTTATCATATTGCTTAATTAAAAAATCTGGACAATAAGGTTTTGTAGTATCCATAAAACCATATTGATAAATAGGTTCATATTCATAATCAATGCCATTAATAAAAAGAAAATTGGCAATCCGACATTCTTCAACACTTCGAACTTTTTCATTTAAAATAGTTGTTTTACTTTTAGTTAATTTATCTTTATATTCTTCTAAAGAACTTGCAATATCAGATTTTAGAGTTGTACAATCATTACGGTTTAATTCATTAAATAAATAGGCAAGATTATTTTCTTCAAATGGTATTTGTAAGTAACTAGCAAAAAAGAGAAGAATTTTTTTGATAAATGCTTCATCATTTAAATTATTTATTAAATAATTTTTAATTGATGTAAACATCACATCCCCAGTTGCAATTTGATGTTTTTCTTCCTCTTCGGAGGCAATAATTGCATTGGCAACGGAATGAAAGGTGGAAATTTTAACAGGTAATCCTAATTTCTTACATCTATCTTGAAGTTCACGAGTTGCTTTATTGGTAAAAGATACTATTAAAATTCTATCAGGACTGATGTTTTTCTTATCAATTAAATATTTAACTTTTGCTTCAATCGTTGTAGTTTTGCCAGCTCCGGCTCCAGCTATTACTAATGTATAATCTTCATCACTTAAAACTACTTTTCTTTGTTCTAGGTCAAGTTTAATATTAATATCATCTTTAATTAAAACATTATCAAGATATTCTTTATCTAATTCTAAATGTCTATTAACATATTCTTGGTTATAATTATCTATAATTGATGGAGTTTTCTCATAAAAATCTAAAAGTTGTTTAAATTTTTTATAACTTGTATTATTATTTTTACACCATGATAATAAAACATTTTCTCTATCCATGATTAAAATTTTTTTATACATTATTCGATTGGAATCACGATATTTAGTATAATCTTTTTTAGATATATATTTATCTTTTAACATTAAGTTTTCTATATCAATTTGATATTTTTTAAAAGTTTTATATTCTAAAGTATCATTCCTCTTTTTTAGTAAATTCATACTTCCACCAACCCACTTAAATTATACCATAGTTTTAAATAAATTAATATATTTAATAAAATTTATTATAAAATTTGACTTTTTTAGAAAAAAAACAAACCAAATAATTGATTTGCTTTAATACTTATCTTCTAATTTTTGTAATATAATCACATATTATCTCAGCAGTTTTTTCTTTACCAATACTTGAATCGATACATAAATCATAGTTTTCAGGATTACCCCAGGTCTTACTAGACACCATTTCATAGTAACTAGCCCGATTTTTATCAGATTTTAAAATATTCTTTTTAGCATTTTCTTTAGTATCATTATACATTTCCATAACATTTTTAATTCGATAATCAAGGTTAGCATAGATAAATATTCGAATAACATTTTTGTTATCTCTTAAAACATAATCAGCTGCTCTTCCAACCAATACACAAGAACCTTTCGAAGCAATCATTTTGATAACTTTTTCCTGGGCTAAAATGGCATACTTAATAGGTGAAGTTGTTAAATATAAATCATGAAGTATATCTTTACTCTCATTTATATTTGATACAAATTCTTTATCAAGCCCACTTTCTTTAGCCGCAAGAGCAGTCATTTCTTTATAGTAATATGGAATATTTAACTTTTGAGCAACTATCTCACCAATTCCTTTTCCTTGACTACCATGTGTTCTTGAAATTGTAATAATAACTCCTTGTTTAGAATTTTGATAATCGATTGTCTTATTATCTACTTGTTTATAATTTTCTATTTTCTTGAAGAACTTTATAAGTAAAATAATTGTAACAAACATACCTAATGTATCAGCAATAGGTCCAGCAATTAAAGCACCTTTAATACCCATATATTTAGGTAAAATTATAACCAGAGGTACAAAGAAAACAATATCTCTTGCTAAAGAAACAATCGCTGCTTGTAAAGGCTCTCCAACGGCTTGAAAGAAAATAGAAACCATTTTGATTAAGCAAGTTAAAGTTACTAACATTAAGAATAATCTAAATGTTAAAACTGCAAATTCCATATAAAGTTCATCATTTGAACCAAAGATACTAATTATTACACTAGGACAAAGTTCAAAGATAATTGTTGATACTACTCCAACAATCGTTGAAATGATTACTACTTTCTTAAAAGTTTCTTTAACTCTTCCAATATTTTTAGCACCATAGTTATATCCTAAAATTGGTTGAGCACCTAAAATAATTCCCACAATAATATTAATAACAATTGAAAATACTTTCATTGTAATTCCAATTACAGCTATTGGAATGTCAGCACCATATTTACTCATGGCTCCATATTTTGCTAACATAATATTACAAACAAGAGAAATTATAACAATACTCATTTGAGTAATAAAAGTTGATACTCCTAATTTAATAATATTTTTGAATACTTTAAAATTCATTTTAAAACTATTTAAAGTTAACTTGAAAGTTTTAGTTCTCGTATAATAAATAATTGATACAATTAAAGATACAATTTGACCAATAATAGTAGCATAAGCAGCCCCTTTAATTCCCATATGTAAAGGGAAAATAAAGATTGGATCTAAAATAATATTGATTATCGCACCAACTAGAGTTGCTAGCATTGAAAATCCTGGTGAACCATCAGCCCTGATAACAGCATTCATACTATTAGCAAGCATATAAACTGGTATAGCAGATAAAATAATTACAAAGTAATCTCTTGCTAAATTAATACTAGCAGAACTTGCTCCAAATAAATATAATAAATTATCTTTAAAAATAAAACCTAATATTAAAAAGATAATACTAATAATAAAAGTAACTAAAATACTATTACCGATTCCTTGATGAGCATTTTCTGTATCGCCTCTTCCTTGACATAATGATAAATAAGCAGCAGCCCCATCTCCAAAACACCAAGCAAAAGCAACTGCAATAATGGTTATTGGATAAACAACTCCTGTTGCTGCATTACCTAAATAACCTAATTCACTATTACCAATAAATATTTGATCAACTATATTATATAAAGAACTAATAAGTAATGATAAAATACATGGTATAGAAAATTTTAAAAGTAATTTAGATACTTTCTCACTTCCTAAAAATTTGTTATTTTCTTGATTTTCCATTTTAACTTCCTTTCTATCTAACCCATTTTAAGACAAAAAAATAACGTAAAAACTGTCTTGTTTTTACGCATTCTATGCTGGATCAGACTCGTTAATTATATAACTTTTTGAAAATTTTTTCAAGAATATTTTTTTAATTTTTTTAGTTATTATTCAAAATTACTAATGATAAACACTGCTATTTATATTTTATTGTGTTAAATACTTCGTTTGATAAATTATCACAAATATTACTATTTTTATTTTCAACTTCTATCTTATAAAATTTATCATTAATCTTAATACCATATAACTTATAATTTAGATTTGTATAATCTTTTTCATATAAATTCCACAATTTACCATTAACATTTTTATTTATTAAGTTATAATCAAGATCAAAATCTTTATGTATAAATCTATCACTATTTTCTTTAAAATTCTCAATTAAAGATAAATCATTATTATAATTAGATACAGCCCACGTAATATAACAATTATCCTTCTTAAATTCTACCATACTGTATTTACCATCAAAATCAGTAATAGTACCAACTATACTCATACCCTTAGGAAATGATATAGAAATATCTTTATATTGATAACTTAACTTTTCAGAATCTATAAATACTTTTCCCACCCACAAGAGAGGTAATAATAAGAAAAATGCTAAAATAATATTTTTAATTAACTTCTTATTTTTAACCTTATGATCACAAATAATACTAGTTATAAATATAATTAGATAATACGGAATTATTAACACTGCAGCCGTGATAACTATCATTATTAACCAGGCATAAACATCATTGCTATCACTATTAGCTTCTATTATGGAATATACTATTAAACCAACAGAAACAACTATAGTAAGAATTAAAACTATTAAACTAATAATAGTAATTGCACTAAATTTGACTTTTTCTTTAATTAATTCTTTACCACAATTTTCACATTTCATATCACACACCACCATAATCAGTATATCACATATAATCTAAACTGAAAATAAATATAGCGTAATTTTTTTCAGATTTTTTTCGAATTTTAATTACCTATTTTTTTAATTTCATACCATCATGAAAAGCATTTCCAACCCTTTTTCCTATTTTATAATATCCATGTGTATAAGGGTCAAAAGCAATAGCATTTAGTTTTTCTATATCAACATTATCATTAGTCATTACTTCAGAATCAGCCATAACATTAAGTACTTTACCAACTACCCCTATTCCATAAGGATTATCTTGATATTCAATAAATTCACATTCCATACAAATTGGAAATTCATTGATAATTGGAGCATCAACAAGATTTGACTTAGTTGCTGTTAAACCACTATTTTGAAATTTATCAGGTGTATTATTTCCAGATACAATTCCAAAGTAATCTGCTTCTTTAACATGATTACTATCTGCTATACTAACTGTAAAAGCCCCTCTTTCTTTAATATTTTTAACCGTTTTATGATTCTCACTTAAATTAAGACCAACAATATCTCTCTCAATCATTGTTCCCCAAGCAGCATTCATAACATTAATGCTATTATCCTCATTATAAGTTGCAATCATCAAGACAGGCATTGGAAAAATTGCCTCCGTTACTTTAATATTTTTTTTCATAATTTAATCATTCCTTTCTTTTTATTAAATAATCATTTTAATAACCAATCTATTACATTTATTTTAGTTATTCCATCATAATCAGTTTCTAAATCCATATCTAAAGTTAATAAATATTTTGGATAATGGTCACCTGTTTTTTGTAAAGGCTTTAATTCTCTTTCTAAAGCTTTAGAATCATGCACTGATAAAGCAACTTGAAAATATTGTAATCCATCATGATTTTGAGCTACAAAATCTATTTCTAAATCATCAACTTTCCCAACATAAACTTTATACCCTCGTCTAAGTAATTCTAAATAAACTATATTTTCTAACATATGTCCCATATCTTGTCTTGTTTTTTTACCTAATAAATAACTTCTAAGTCCTAAATCTACTACATAATATTTATAATCTCTAACTAATAAATTTTTACCTTTAACATCAAATCTCTCAGCCTTATATAATAAGTAACTTTCTAGAAAAGAAGTTAAATAATTCTCTACAGTATGATTACTAGTTGCTATTCCTTTACTAGTTAAAGTATCACTTATTTTTTTAGTAGATATTGGACTTCCTATACTATCAAATATAAACTTTAATATATTTTCCAGAAGTATCTTATCAGTTATATTATTTCTAGCCATAATATCTTTATAAACTATAGTTGAAAAGATTCCATCTAAATATTTATCTAAATCATTAGGATATGACTTTAAAATTTCAATATTTCCAGGCATACCACCATTTTTCATATATTCTAAAAATAATTGTTGGTAATTATTAGTTTCAAAAGCAGTTACATATTCTTTAAAAGATAAAGGTAACATTTTTATTTCAATATATCTTCCAGTAAGTAAAGTAGCAAGTTCTCCTGATAATAAATAAGCATTAGAACCTGCTATATATAAATCAACATTCTTTTTTATGTATAAGCCATCAACTGCTTTTTGAAATTTATCAATGGTTTGAACTTCATCTAAAAATACATAATAGTTTTTATCAGATTTTATTTTTTTATTAACATAATCATATAATTCTTTATAATCTTTAAAATTATAATCAGGATTTTCTAAATTTATTTTGATTATTTGTTCATCTTTTATTTTATTTTCTTTTAAATATTTTATAAATAAATCAAATAAAGTAGATTTTCCACATCTTCTAATACCAGTTACAACCTTAATTACATCTTTATCTTTCCATCTTTTTAATTCTTCTAAATACTCACTTCTTTCAATCATATTTCACCTCATTTATAATTATATATGATAATTATCATAATGTCAAGTTTTGGAAATATTTTTCCAAAAGTGTCAATTTTCGACTTTTTTGGAAATTTACAACAAAAGATTATTTTAGGATAAGTAATACAAATATACAAACAACTACCAAACTTATCGATATATAAAACATAGTATTTTTTACATTATCTTTTAACTTATAATCAGTATAGAAAAATTTTCTAATCTTGTCAATAAGATGAAACCTTGTAATTAAAAATGTAAAAATTACTGTTCCAAAATAATTCAAAATGATATCATCAACATCAAAAGAACCTGTATGGGTAAAAGCCTGAAGTAGTTCAATTGCAACTACAATTGGTAAAATAATTAGTAACTGTCTTAAAACATTATTATATTTTTTATCTTTAATCATCAGTAAGAAGGAAAGTGGTATTAACATAATACTATTACCTATAACATTTCTTGATATTTCTTCAAATGTTCCATATTTAAATTCTGAAATTATCATTTGAAATGGAACATATTGCCCACTATACCACCAATCATAAAATTCTAATTTTGTTCTTCCTATATAAAAAGTTACACTTATTAAAACTAAAAAATATAACATTATATAAATATTAAGATTATTTTTATATATCTTATTTTTATTTTCAATAATTCCATATACATATAACATAAAACAAATTAGTAAAACTAAAAGAACCAATTTTAAATAAGACTTATCAGATAAATATACTTTATGAATACTTATCATATATAAATAAACTAATAAACTTATTATTAAAACTAGGTTTTTAATTATCTTTTTCATATAATTTCTCTTTCTATATAAATTATACCATAGAAAAAGAAATCTAAAACATCTATTTTTATATTTTAGATTTCTAACGACATGTTCCACCTTGACTAATAATTTTCTTTTTAACTAAATTTATAGAATCCATAGCCTCTTTATAAGAATAACCGGCACTAAATTCTATCTCATAAATCACATTATCATTTGTTATATCGGTTTCTTTAACATACATTTTCCAAAGATTATCATAACTTTCATAAGGCTCAAACTTCTTAGTTTCTTTATTATACTGTTTAACAAGTCCCGGAGATAGCATTAAATTATAAATTCTATCTTTTAACTCACATTCAATTCCTTCTTGATTATTTTTAGTAAAATCTTTTAAAGTAAAAAAGTAAATACCAACTCCAAGTAATAAAGTTAAGACAATAATATAAATACCTAAGAATAACTTATTTTGTCTTTTAACAATTTTCTCAGTTTTAATTACTCTTTGGGATAAAATATCCCTATTATCTAAACCTAATAATTCATCTGATGATACTTTAAATATTTTAGAAAGTTCAATAACTTGGTCTGCTGTTGGACTAGTTTCTTCTAATTCCCAATTAGAAATAGTTTGTCTTGAGACTTTCATAAGTTCTGCTAATTCTTCTTGAGATAATTTAGCCTTTTTCCGAAATTTAACGATATTTTCTCCTAACATTTTTTCTCCTTTCACACCTATTGTATCTTTAAACTTCCTAAATTACTAGCAAATATTTTTGGAATCCTAAATAAATTATTTGGCAATTAGGAGAAATATCAAACTAAAATTTATTTAACTTTATCTAAATCATAAACTTTATCAACTAACTTACTTACATTATCAGAATGAGTCACGATAATAACACATTTGTTTTCTTCATGGGCTAATTTCTTAAAAATTTCAATAATTTCTTTTTCTGTTTGTTTATCTAAATTTCCTGTTGGTTCATCAGCAATTATCATTTTAGGATTATAAGATAAACTTCTAGCAATTGCTACTCTTTGTTGTTCTCCACCTGATAATCTTAAAACTTTTCTACTTGCATAGCTTTCTTTTAAACCAACTTTTTCCATTAATTTAATAGCTTTTTCTTCTTTATTTTTACTTTTATCACCATTAATATCCATTGATAAAATTATATTTTCAGAAGCAGTCATGTATGGTAATAAATTATAACTTTGAAAAACAATTCCAATTTCTTGACTTCGATATTTATCTAAATTCATATCTTTTAAATTCTTTCCATCAAAGATAATTTCTCCATCAGTTGCTCTTTCTAGTCCGCTTATTAAGGATAAAAGAGTTGTCTTTCCACTTCCACTTCGACCTTTAATAGCATAAATTTTACCAAGTTCAAAATCAAAACTTACATCTTTTAAGGCATATTCGCCTTCTTCCGCATCACTATAACGATAACTTGCTTTAATTACTTTAAGTAATATATCTTTCTTCTTTTCCATTATGACCTCTCTTTCAATATAGTAAGTGGAGAAAATCTTTGAATACTTATCAAAGAAGCAATTGAACTAACTATTACTAATAATAATCCAATCCCAAGTAGTTCTACAATAACTACAATATCAACAACAGCATTAATTTTTGAATAAGCTTGAACAGTTGGTACTCCTCGACCTTTCATTGTTAATTTATTTTCACCTGGTCCATGACCTCCAAAGTTTTTATTAATTTCTTCATTTTGATTATTGCTATTCTCGATTTCACTTGCAAGTAGAGAATTACTTATACTTTTAGAAGTAACTCCTCCAATTCCTGCTCCTATTAATAAAGCAACTAAAGCAACGATTATTAATTCAAAGACAAATTGCATTGTTAGTTTAAATTTACTAACTCCAATGGTTCTTAACACACCAATTTCATATTTTCTTTCCCTGATATTAATCATATTAATTACAAACAACACAACTCCTCCAATTATTAAAGTTAAAACTAGAAAAGTTGTTGAAAAGGAATTAACATTTTTAACACTAGAAACGGCTGCGGTTGCCATCTCTTCATTAGTTTCAAGTATATAATTTTTATCTAAACCTTTCTCATAAAACTCATCTTGCAATCTTGAAACATCAGAATAAGAATTGATAATAAAAGTTGGACTTAAGTTTCCTTTAACATTATCATTTACAATTTTACTTATATTATCACTATTAGTAATGATGGTATTAGCAGAACCAGAAAACATAGACATTCCTTGATTATCATCTTCATTTTGTTTAAAAATCCCAATAATTTGATATTCAAATGTTTGATTATCTGTACTAGTTAAAGTAATTTTATCATTTAATTTTAAGTTATTATAACTAGCAAGTTCAGAATTTATAAAAACATAGTTACCATCAAATGCAATATTCCAAGCATTATCCGAAATATCTTCCATCGTATAAGTTCCATTTATAAATTCACTCATTGCATCAAGGCTACTATACCCCATCAAAGTAAAATCGCTTTGATTTTCCATATTATTAAACTTTTCTCCACGACCACCAAAACCTCTATCATCTTCTATCTCGGCTTTTTCAATGTTGCTTCCATTCATCCCAACACTATAAGTATAATAGTAACTAAATACATATTTACTATCTGCAAAAGATTCTATATCAGAGATTGAATAAGTTGCAATGTTATTAAACTTTTCTTTAATTTCATCTCGACCGCCAACATCTCCCATATTAAAATCTTTCATCATATCTTCTCGATTAAAACCAATAGTTACCTCTTTATTATAGGCATTCATATAAGAATCAATCAAATCAGAAGCCGTATTTTTAATTGCTAATGTTATCGTTGATGCCATAGCAATTATAAATATAATAATTCCAATCAAAATATTCCTTCCTTTATTTCTTTTAATTGAAATCCATGCATTCTTTAAAATATACATAATATCACCCTTTCTTTAAAATCTTAGCAGACTTTTGTGAATAAATTATGAAAAAAATATGTTAATTTAAAAAAGATTAGCTATGCACTAATCTATTTTAAATCTTCTTTATTATAAATAAAATCAACTATATTAACATTATTAATACCATCTATATTTTGTTGAAATATTAAATCGGCAACAAATAAATATCTAGGATACATTTCTTTAATTGAATAAAATGGTTTATATTCTCTTTCTTCAGTTTCTTTATCATCAATATTTTTAGTAACTTGAATATAAAAGTATTCATCATAACCTCTTCTTGCTATAAAATCACATTCTAAATTACCTATTTTTCCAACACTTAAATCATAATTTTTACTTTTTAAATAAGAAAACAAAACATTTTCTAAAACTGGTCCATAATTAATTCTATTATCAGTATTTAATGCAAAATAAATACTTAAGTCTGCTAAATAATATTTTTTATCACCTTCTAATACTTTTTTAGATTTCATATCAAAAAGTTCACAAGGATAAAGTATTTTAGCATTTTCTAATATTTCTATATAAGTTTTAATCGTTCTTCTATCAACATTAATTTTTTCAGACTTCATTAAATAATCATATATACTTCCAATAGATATTATATTTCCAAAATTATTAACTACAAATTTTTCGACTACTTCAAATAAGGCTTTATCTTTAATTTTCTTATGATTTTTAATATCTTTCTCAAAAATTTGTTCAATTACATTCTTCGTATATAATAATTTATCTTCATAACTATCATATTTTAAAGAACCAGGAAATCCTCCATTTCTTATAAATTCTTCAAATTCTTTATATATATTATTGTTAACTTCTTTACCTAAAAATCTTTTCATATCAACATATTCATAAAAATTTAAAGGTAACATTTCAATTTCAATATATCTACCTGTAAGTTTAGTTACAAGTTCTCCTGATAATAAATAGGAATTAGAACCAGTTAAAAATATAGAATAGTTTCCTGTTTCACGATAAGCATTGATAAGAGTTTCAAAACCTTTAACATTTTCAACTTCATCTATAATTAAATATTTAAAGTCTTTATCTTTAATCATACTATCAATTATTTTTTCTAATTCAGAAGGTGTTTGAATATCTTTATATTCTTTTCTATCTAATTCAATATAAATAATGTCTTTATCTTTAATACCTTTATCTTTTAATTCTTCAATTACCGTTTTTAACAAATAAGACTTACCACATCTTCTAATACCAGTAATAACTTTAATCATCGTATCATCATAAAAACCTCTTATTTTACTTAAATAGTCTTCTCTTTTATATAATTTTTCCATCTAATCACCATTTTAATTATACTTTATATTTACTAAAAAGTCAATAGTTATTGACCAATTTTATGTGATTATATATAAAAAGTGGTCGATAACCACCGCTATTGTGCATTTAACATGACTTTTATTGTGCAAATAGCAGAAATATACAAAAGAAAAAGAAAGAGCAGTTCCTTCGTTCATATCTAAATAAAATTTAATTATATATATAATTTTTTTCAATAATATAAAATGAGATCAAAATGGGTTCTTCCGATAGTTTGTTTAAAAGTAACAAAAGATGAGTTAACTTGTCTTTTTTTGTGGATTAAGAATATCTTCA
>CANQJD010000021.1 GCA_947624175.1 uncultured Bacilli bacterium | reverse complement strand
ACATTTATTTTCCCATTATAACTTTTCTTTAAAGCTGCTTCTCCTGCAGCTTCATCTATCCAAAGTTTTACTTTTAATACTTTTGTTGTCTTTAAACTATATCCTGTATATATAATATTATCTGTTTCACTTAATAATTTAGATGCAAGATAGGTTTTCCCTTCATCATCTGAGACACTATACCTAATATAATTAGCATCAAGTGTTGTTCCTGTATCTCCATCTAGTTTTACTTCATATTTTCCAATTTCTAAACTACCTGTATTTGTTAAGGTTAAAGTTATATCATTATTTTTAAATCCATCATCATAACTTTTTGGTACTTCGCCATCTAAACTTAAAGTACCAGTTGTTGTTACTTCTAAATTAAAGTTTCCTGTTTTAAAAGTTACTACTTCTTCTGTTTCATCTGAACTAGACAGTAATGCAAAACTTCCACCTACAAATAAACTTATTACTAAAAGACTTACAACTATTAAAGTTTTCTTTTGATACTTTATATCTTTTCTTATTAATTTAGGTTCCATATCTCACCTACTTTTCCTATTATAGTATAATTCATTTTCAAGATTTTTTCAAGTCCATAATAAAAACACATAAAATCTAGTTTTATTTTACTAATTTTATGTGTCTAAATTTGTCTATTTTTAATTTAAAGTTTTCTTAAAAGCTTCAATCATTGGAGTTATATTAGCACAACTCATGAAACAGATAACATCTCCATGATGTTTTTTTAATACATCTACAGTTTCAAGACTAACTTTATTGCCATTTTTTATTTTAGAAATTAAAGTATCACTTGAAACATTAGGATAATCTTTTGGATCTTCTCTATCACATTTAATATCCATTACATATGAATAATCAAATTCACTTAAAACTTTAGCAAAATCATCCATAAAATCTTTGGTTCTTGAATAAGTATTAGGTAAGAAAACAGCTACAACTTCTTTGTCAGGATATTTTTGTCTTACACTATTTAAAACACTTCTAATTTCAGTTGGATGATGAGCATAATCATCAATTATCATCGTATCTCCTATTTTCGTTTCATTAAATCTTCTGGTTGCCCCATGAAATTTATTAAGTTCTGTCTTGATTACTTCTTTATCTACCTTATAAATAATTGATACCATAATGGCTGCTAAACTATCAAGAACCATATGAATTCCAAATAAAGGTATTTCATAATGGTCAAAGAATTCTCCTTTAAAATAAACATCAAAACTACTACATCTTGTATTTAAATCTAAATTCTTAACAACTAAATCATTATTGTCTTCTACTCCATAATAATAGACATTTTGATTTTCTTTAGTTTTTAACTTTAAAACATTCTTATCATCGCCACATAAAACTAAATTATCGGCTCTCTCTGCTAATATATTAAAGTTTAAAATAATATCATCAATATCTTTATAACATTCGGTATGTTCAAGATCAATATTAGTAACTACTAAAGTTTTAGGATAATATTCTAAGAAATGTTTATTATATTCACAAGATTCTAAAACAAATAATTTATTTTTTAAATCACCATGGCCTCTTCCATCTCCAACAAAGTAATTAGTTCCATACTTCTTATCTAAAATATCAGATATCATTAAACTTGTTGTAGTCTTACCATGGGTACCACTTACGGAAATAGTCTCAAATTCATGAGTTAAACTACCTATTAAATCTTGATATCTTATCATCTTTAAGTTTAACTTTTCAAGTCTCTTAATTTCTTTATGCTCTTTATTAATAGCATTAGAGTAACAAACTATAAAATCATTACTTGGAATAAAACTTCCATCATGATAAACTTCGATTCCTCTTTTCTTAAGTCCTTCTAAAGTAAACTTATATTCTAAAGAATCATCATAGCCAACTACTTCATTACCTAAATCATATAAAAGTCCGGCTAAAGCACTCATTCCAGAACCTTTAATACCTATTAAATAATATTTCACAAAATCACCTCAACTTTTTACCTATTATATCATATGCAAAGAAAAGTAGATACTAAATATTTGAATTTTTAGAAAAAAAATGTATAATGGATTTGGTGGTCTTGATGAATGTTTTAAGAAAATGTAATTTATGTAAAAGAAATTGTTTAATTGATAGATATAAAAGGGTTGGTTATTGCAAACAAACTAATAAAATTAGAATTGCTAAAGCTGCCCTTACTTACTTTGAAGAACCTTGTATATCAAATGAAAAAGGCAGTGGAACGATTTTCTTTTCGGGTTGTAATTTAGGATGTGTATTTTGTCAAAATGAAGAGATTTCAAGATGTAACTATGGAGTTGATATTACGATTAAAAGATTAGCAAAAATTATGTTAGAACTAGAAAATCAAGGTGCAATTAACATCAATTTAGTAACACCTACTCCTCATGTTATAGGAATTATTAAAGCTATTAAAATTGCTAAAAAATCTGGTCTTTCAATTCCTATTATTTATAATACTTCAAGTTATGAAAATGTTAATACTATCAAAAAGTTAGATGGTTTAGTTGATGTGTATCTTCCCGATTTAAAATATTTTGATGATAAATATGCAATTAAATATTCGAAGGCTAATAATTATTTTGAAACGGCAACTCTTGCTATTCAAGAGATGTATAACCAAGTAGGTCCTGTTCAATTTGATAAGAATGGTAATATTAAAAAAGGGGTTATTGTAAGACATCTAATGCTTCCAACTTTAAAAGAAGATACTAAAACTATCCTTAAATATTTATATAATACTTATCATGATAATATCTATATTAGTATCATGAATCAATATACTATAATTCATAAATTAAAATATGAAGAATTAAATCATAAGATAAAAGAAAAAGATTACAATGAAGTAATCGATTATGCTTTAAATCTCGGTATAAAAAATGCTTATTGTCAACTTGATAATACTAGTTGCAAAGATTTTATTCCAGATTTTGATTTAGAAGGAGTTAAATAACTCTTTTATTTTACTAATGAATAAACTAAACAAATAAGTAAGCCAATAATTAAAATAATGGTTGGACTAAACTCTTTAAATTTTTGCATTTTTCACCTCTTATCATTTAATATGAAACTAGCCATATAAAGACCAAACATATTAGGAATAATTGAATTACTACCAATAACCTCACCATGTTTTTCCACAGTTTCAGTGGAAAAAACCACTGGTATTTCTAAACATTCTTTATTATCTTTTAAATTATATCTTAATAATTTAGCAATTTTATCATAACTAGTATTTTTTAATTTATCTATCTTAATATACTTTGGATTAAATTTAAAACCCGCTCCCATACTAGAAATTATCTTAATTTTTCTCTTTACGGCTTCTCTTATAATTATCTCTTTACTCTTTAGAGAATCACAGCAATCTAAAATATAATCATAGTTAGTATCAAAGATTATATCTTTATTTTCTTCGTTATAAAATATAGGATAAGTTTTAACCTTACAATTAGGATTAATATCTAAAACCATTTCTTTTAATACATCAACTTTAAATCTATTAATTGTTGAATGAAAAGCTATAACTTGTCTATTAATATTACTAATATCTACTTTATCATAATCAACTAAACTTAGATTATTAATTCCAAGTCTTGCAAGAGCAAGAGATGCTTCCCCTCCAACTCCACCTACTCCTAAAACTAATATTTTGAGGTTTCTTAACTCTTCTAATTTTTCCCCAAGTAATATCTCTAATCTTTGAAATTCCATTTACTCACCTATTGTAGTATCAACTTTAGTAACTGAAACTCCACCAGATGTTGGAATTAAATTAATTAATAAGAGTAACAATAAAAATACTATATAATAAACCCATTTTTTCATTTTATCACCAGTCCTTATAACTCTTCTTTTTCTTATTATAAACTATATTTTGAAAAAATAACATATTATTTTCAAATTTTTACAAATTTCTTTTCAAAATATTTTACATAAATTATGTCAAGTTTTGATTATTCTTGTCGAAAGTATTTCCTTATTTTCATTTTTTTTATATAATTATTTTAAGAATAGAAGGTGAATTTATGAAAAAGAAAGATTTACAAAATAACCTAAATGCTAAAGAAGTTATTAATATTAATGAAGTAGAAGATGATATAAAATTAGATAAAATAGAAATTCCGGTTACAAAGGAGGAATTTACTAAAGAATTAAAGGAATCTAAAAAGGAAGTTAGAGAAAATGAAAATGTTAGTTTAGTTGCTTTAGATGATAATGATGATACCATCGAGATTAAAGATGATACTAAAATAGAAAGAGAAGATAAATTAAATCATCCAGATTATGATTTTTCAAAAATTGATTCGAAAGCAAAAGTTAAAAAGGAAAAAATTAGTTTAAAGGAAGAGAAAAAGAAAGAAATTAAAGAGAAACCTAAACCAGTAAAAAA
This sequence comes from uncultured Bacilli bacterium, assembly GCA_947624175.1. Taxonomy (GTDB): domain Bacteria; phylum Bacillota_I; class Bacilli_A; order RF39; family UBA660; genus RUG591. Next base: position 20,048 of record CANQJD010000021.1, on the reverse strand, counting down.
AGAAGAAAAAGAAAAAAATAAAGAATTAGAAAAAGTTGAAGAAAAGAAAGAAATAGTTAAAGACAAGGATGAGAAAAAATTAGAAAATACTTTAGAGATAAAGGAAGTTAAAGAAGAAAAGATTTCTAATAAGAAACAAGAAAAAAGTAAATTATCAATTTTTCTTTTAATCCTATGTTTATTAGTCTTATTATTCTATTCTTATAGTATTTATAAAGGTATTGATAAGAGTAGTTTTGAACTTCTAAACCTTTTAAAATCTCCTAATGTCATATTTACACTTGTAAGTTTCTTAGTGGTTTTGATTCTATTTAGATTAAACAATAAAAAAACAACACCTTATGTTTTCATCTTAACTTTAGTTTTAGTTGGTTATACCATGTTTTCAGTATCCTACTCAGCTAAAACTGATGCTTATGTTTTAGATTTTATTAATAAAGATGTAACGGAAGTTATGGATTGGGCTGAAGCTAATAATTTAGAACTTGAAATCTTACATGAATTCAGTGATACGGTTCCTAAAAATCATGTTATCATGCAACAATATGGAATTGATACTTTAGTTAAAGATATTAAAGCAACATTCACTGTTACTATATCCGATGGACCAAATTATGATAAAACTATTGTGGTTCCTAATATGACAGGTTTAACTTTTGATGAAGTTATGGAATACATTAAAGAAAATAATTTAAATAATGTTGAAATTAACTTTATAATATCTGATTCTAAACGAGATACTTTAATTGAACAAGTTGGAAGTGGTTCTATGAAAAGAAATGATAAAATAGTCTTTACTTTCTCTTATGGACCTGAAAAACCTGAAAAAGTTCCAGTTAAAGATTTAAGAAATTTAAGTGAATTTGAAGCAACGGCTTATTTAAAAAGATATGCTATTGATTATGTAATTGAATATAAAAATGATGATAAAGTACCAGCTGGATATGTTATAAGTCAAAGTGTAACTGATGAAGTTGTTGAAGATAAATTAACTTTAACGGTTTCAAAAGGAGTTGCTATCAAAGTTCCAAATCTTTTAAAAATGACTACTACGGAGATAACTAAATGGGCTATGGAAAACAATATTGATATTAAATTTATAGAAGAATATAATAAAGATTATGATAAAGGAAAAGTTATTAAAAGCAATAAAAATGAAGGAGATCAAGTTACAGAAGGTGAAACAATTGAAGTTACTATTTCAAAAGGTAGTATGACAATGCCTAAAGTAAATAGTTTAGCTGAATTTAAACTTTGGGCTAATGAAAATAATATTAAGTACGAAGAACAATATGAATTTTCTGATACTTATCCAAAAGATACAGTTTTGAAAACCTTCCCTGAAGAAGGAAGTAAGATTACGGGTGAAGAAACTATTATTCTAACTATTTCTCAAGGTAAAAAAATAACTATTCCAAATTTTGTTGGTTTAGGTAAAAGTACAATTTCTAGTAAATGTAATGCTTTAAAACTAACTTGTAGTTTTAAATATGGTTCCTATAGTGAAACTGTAAAACGGGATATTGCAACTTCTCAATCTAAAAAATCAGGTACAGTCGTTGCCGAAGGAACTAATGTTACTATAACTTTATCAAGTGGTATATATGAAAAAGTTACTATTCCAAGTTTTATAGGTAAAACCAAAACTCAAATTCAATCTAGTTGTAATTCTTTAGGATTAACTTGTAAATTTGTTTATAACTCTACTTATTCAAATGAAACAAGAGATACAGCTATTAAACAAGATAAAACTGGTAAAGTTAATAAAGGAACAACTGTTACTATTACTTTAAGTCAAGGACCTGCTAAAAGTTATAATTTTGTAATTGATGGAAGTCTTCTTTCAAGTGGTAATCCTGAACAAACCAAAGCAAATTTACAAAAATTATTAACTGAAAAATGTCCAGGTGTAAATTTTGTATTCAGTTTTCAACCTTCTAATAGTGCTCGTGGTTTCTTAGCTGAAAGTAGTGATATTCAAGCTAATACCAATTTAACCCTTATTCAAGGACACACTTATAAAGTTATAATTAATAGTTAAAAGGCTGGTTAAATAGCCTTTTTTATATTTTAGTAATTAATTTTTATTTTTTTAATAAATAATAGTATGACTATATTATTTAATTTTTTAATAAGTATTCTTATTTTTATATATGGTATTAATTTATTTTCTTCATCGTTAGAAAATATCTATCAAAAGAAAATTAAAACCATTTTAGAAAAATATACTAAATCATCTTTAAAAGGAATTATCTTTGGTACTCTTATAACTATGATAATTGGAAGTTCAACAATTACAACAATTACTATAGTTAGTTTGGTTAATTCTAGTTTGATGTCATTTCATAATTCACTAGGAATCATGATGGGTGCTAATCTCGGGACTTGTATTACTTCGTGGTTTGTTGCTTTACTTGGTAATAAATCCAGTAATATTCTCATTTTCTTAAATCCTAATACTTATATTCCCCTACTTTTATTAATTGGTTTAATTTATAGTTTTAAAAAGCGAAATAACAGAAGTAATATTTTAATTGGTTTTGCTCTTTTTATGTTAGGTCTTATGATGCTACAAAAAAGTCTTGAACCAATTTCTAACTATGCTTGGTTTAAAGACTTATTAATTTCTTTTAATAATCCTATTCTTGGTATTATAACAGGGATTTTAGTTACTTCAATTTTACAATCTTCAAGTTGTACAATTGCTATTTTACAAACTATTTCAAATACTAATTATTTTACTTTTAAAATGGCAACTCCCATCATCATGGGAGAAAATATTGGTACTTGTCTAACTACTTTAGTTGCTAGTATTGGAACTTCTAAAAATGCTAGGAAAGTTGCCATTAGTCATCTTTTATATAATTTAATTGGAACAATTATTTTCATGATAATCTTTTATTTAATTGATATTTTATCTTTAAAACTTTTAAATATGAGGGTTACCTCTTTAGAAATTGCTTTAATTCATACTTTATTTAATTTCTTTTCAATTCTAATCTTTTATCCATTTTTAAATAAACTTGAAAGATTAATTGATTTAATTGTAAAATAAAACTATCAAAATAATTACTTGATAGTTTATCTTGTTTATACTTTTATTTGTTAAATAATTCGCTATGACTTCCAGTTGCAAAAAGTAATAATATTAACTCATTATTTTTATATTTGTAAATTAACAACCAGTCTGGTTCTATATGACATTCAAAACAATCTTTAAAAATTTTATCATTTATTAATTTATGATTTCTATATTTTGAATCTAGTTCTTCACCATTTGCTAAAACTTCCAAAACTTCAATCAGTTTGTTTATGTCCTTATTTTGCTTTTTCAAAATTAAAGGTCATTTTCTAAATCTCCTATTAATTCTTTAACACTATGATATTTTTTAGTTTTAACTTTACTACCTAAAATATTTTCCCCTTCTTCTATTGCTTCTAATAATTCTTTACTAGGTGTTGGATTTGCTACTTCAAAAGGTATACCATTTCTCTTAATTACTTGTTTTAAAGTCATATTAATTAAAGTGGTCATATTTAATCCTAAATCTTTTAATATGTTAGTTGCTTCTAGTTTATCTTTCGGATCAACCCGTACGTTTATAATATCATTGGTTAAACTTTCCATATATATCCGTCTCCTTTACAGTTAAAATAATATCATAAAATCTAAAATTTGCCAACACATTATATATATGATGTATATTTTTAATATTATATGCACATTATTCAGATTTAAACATATTATTTAAAATAATTGCTATTAAACTAATTTGGATTTATAATATTCTTGGTGATTTTATGTTAAAAGAATTAATTGAAAATTATAAACCTTATAATATGCAAGAAGAACAAGATAAAAAAGTTATGTTAAAATACTTAAATACCTTTGATGATTGCTTAACTCGTGAGAATGAATTTGGTCATTTTACTAGTAGTTCGTTTGTTGTTAATCAAGATTATACGAAAGTTTTAATGGCTTATCATAATATTTATAATTCTTATGCTTGGCTTGGAGGCCATGCAGATGGAGATTCGGATTTACTTCAAGTTGCAATCAAAGAAACTAAAGAAGAAAGCAGTCTAAAAAACTTTGAATTAGTAACACCTGAGATTATTAGTTTAGATGTTATAGAAGTTCAAGGTCATGTAAAAAGAGGAAAATGGGTTACTCCACATGTTCACTTAAATGTTACTTATTTATTTAAAGCGAGTGATCAAGACTTTATTCATAATAAAGAAGATGAAAATTCAAGTGTTAAATGGATTGATATAGAAAGATTAGATACAATGGTAAATGAAGAAGGAATGAAACCAATTTACCATAAAATAATTAATAAAATGCAAGAAATTATTCAAGATAACTGATACATACTATCAGTTATTTTTCTTATCACTGTTTTATTAAAAGGATAAATATAAGAACTAGAGTTATTAATATAACTTATATTAGGTGTTGAAATCGAAATAGCATAACTTGGATTATCACTTGGAAAATAAGAAACAAAAGCAGTTGAAATAGATTCCGTTTCAAATTTACCATCATTGTTACTATCAACAAATGTTTCACTCGTTCCAGTTTTACCACTTGGATTATGTCCTAAATCAATATAATTCTTGCCTGTTCCTTCACTCATGACTAACTTTAAAGCTCTTTTTAATCTATTTAAATATTCTTCTTTAATATCTAGTTCATTTAAAATGACAGGTTCAAAGTTCAAAAGAATATTATCTTTATCTTGAATTTTAGATAATAAATGTAATTGATAACGATATTTTCCATTAGCAATTGTTGAAATATATTGATTAAGTTGAATATTCGTGTAAGTATCATATTGTCCAATGGCAAAGTTCATTAAAAGTCCAGCATCTCCTCCTTCTCCTTTATAACCTAAACTCTCATTTGGTAAATCAATTCCGGTTTTTACCCCTAAACCAAATTTACTAAAATAACTACGATAGATATCAAAAGCATCTTCTTTAATTACTGCTGGTCCATCATAACGATATTTAACTCCCCCGATTCGAAGAGCAATTTTAAATTGATAAACATTACTACTTTTAGCAATCGCACTTAAATCATTTAAATAACCCATAGTGTAAATTGAACACTTTTTAGGTGTAGCTTTGATTTTAATACACTCATCAACCATGAACTCCCCTATCTTAACAGCTCCTTCTGAATACCCTGTTAGAATACTAGCACCCTTAACAACACTTCCACTCGTCATTGTATCTGTAAATGTTCCAACACTATAATCTTGCATCTTTCCATTTTGATATAATCTTCCAGACATGGCTAGGATACTTCCATCATTAGGATTTGAAATCGTAATATAACTTCTATCGAAATATCTCGTATTTGGCATACCTTTAGCATTTTTTATTTCTTCTTCTAAAATCTTATCAACTAATTCTTGTAATTTAATATCAATCGTTAAATATAAATCATTTCCAACTTTTCCATCTTTTACTAAAACTTTTTCATCATTCCTTACTAAATATATTTCCTTTTCCCCTTTTAAATAATCATCATACACATATTCTAAATTACTAAGACCAACTGTATCATTTAAACTATAACCTTTATCTAAATAATAATTCTTATTTTCACTGGTTATTTTTCCAGTATTTCCAAAGATACTTTTTAAAGTATCCCCATATACATAATACCTATCATAAGTATATTTGGTATCAAATCCTTGTAACTTAGAATTACTTTCTGAAAAATAAGCAAATTCTTGATTACTTGCATTCGTTTTAATTATCTTATCATCATAAGAATAACCATTATTCATTAAAAAATATAAATAAATAGCCTTCTTATCTTCATCAGTATATTCTCCTAAATCTTCATCAGTTACTCTACTTTTCTTTAAGATATAAAACTCATCATCCGTCATCTTTCTTTTTTTATAATCATCAAGTTCACTATCTTTAATTCTTTTATTAACTTCCTCTTCATGAGTTAAAATATAAAAATCTTTTAAATACGAAGTTGTTAATTTAGAATAATCTAAATCTAAATAATCTTTCACCTTGTAAGCTAGTTCTATCTCATCGCGAGTTTTTATATTATCAACTTTTTTATAATAAATAGTTTTAACTAAAGTATTATCTACTAATAATACACCATTCCTATCATATATCTTCCCTCTTGGCATGGTATCACCTTCTACTTCTTTATTATTAAGTTTATCAAGTAATTCCATATAATAATCATGTTTTATAATTTGTAAAAAATAAAGTCTTCCGATAATACCTAAAAAAACAACATATATTAATAAATTTAAAATATTAATTTTTCGTAGCATTTTATCACCATTTATATTATTAGTCTTTTTATTTTTTTTATGAATATAATTATTTAGGTGATTATGTGTACGAAGCAATTGTTGAAAATTATGTTAATTCTTTAACTCCTAATGATGTTTATTTATTTGCTAGTAAAAACAATATAATTTTAAATGATCAAGAATTTGATTATGTTTATAAAACCATTAAAAATAATTATAAATTCTTTTTAGGTAAAGATTATATGTTAATTTTTAATGAAGCTAAAAACTTTCTAAGAAAAGAAAACTATGATAAGATTCTAAATTTATATTTATCTTATAGAGAAAAGTACCAAGATATATTTAAATAATTGACAAATTCTTTTAAAAGTAGTATAATTTGTAGCAATTAAGGAGGGACTATGAGTTATCAAAAATGGAATTTGGAATATCAAAGAATTATTAATAATTATAAAATGTTAATTGCCCAAGGTTATAAAGAACTTGTACTTAATGCTATTAATGTTTTATTAAATAGCAAAGTTAAAGAAAATATTGATTTAACAACTAAAGTTAGAAATTTAAAAAACCTAAAAAGTAATCTTGAGGAAAGTTTAGAAAATGATAAAAATTTTGCTCTAAAAAGAATGCATTATTAAAACATGGCTTAGAAATTAAACCATGTTTTATTTTTAAAAACCATATCTTAATATTTCAAATGTTGCTTGTTGTATTCCAAAACTAGAGGCTGCTGCTTCACTTTCATATAATAAATCAAAATAGATGCTTTTATTAAAACCAATTGCACCACCTGTATCAAGCATAATTGCAATAATTGGTTCATTGTAACCACTTAAACCACTTATTCTGACAATGGTACCAAAGCCTAAACTTCTATCTCCTGCAACAATTCTTACACTTCCAAAGGTTTTATCTTGATAGTAGATATTTCCACCACCGACATATTCACCATGAGCAACCATACCACCACATCCAACACAATCTGGTCCATAAGCTGTAATATTCTTATTTTTATAAGTTGTTTTAGCTTTCATATTAGCTACAGCTAAATTAGGTGCATATCCTCCTTTGGGAGTTGATGCTTGACTATTATTTTGAGTTTGATTATTCTGAGGTGTTTCTTCTTTCTTCTCTTCTACTTTAGGTGTTTCTTCTTTTATCTCAACTTTTTTATCTTCTTCTTTTTTTTCTTCAACCAAAACTTTACTTTCATTATTTTCAGTTTCTTCTTTACTCTCTTTTTTTATAGGACTTTTGGTACCTATCTGATTAACAACACTAGATGATACTAACTTTAAGTTGATTTCTTCAGGTTTAGATATATTTAAATATAAAAATCCTCCAAGAGTAATAACTAAAAGAGAAACTAACAACCCCTTCAATATGTTGTTTAAAAATAATTTCATAAAATCTCCTTGCAGGAATTATTGTAACATAGAATTAAAAAAATAGCAAATCAAATTGGCAAGGAAATGACAACCTTCGTCCCCGTATTTAGTTCAGAGTAATATTTTATCTTGCCTCCATGTAGCTCAATTATCTCATTAGATAAACTAATTCCAAGCCCCGTTCCATTTCTTTTCGTTGTATAAAACATTGTTCCTATATTATTTAATGTATCAGAATCCATCCCTATTCCATTATCTTCAATAATTATTTGAAAATATTTCTTTAAAACTCTTGTATTTATTTTAATTATCATTTCACCTTTTTTATCATCAAAAGCTTCATTAGCATTTTTTAAAATATTAACTAAGACTTGTTTAATCCTATTATAATCAACTTTTAAATATAATTCATCATCAGGAATATCCATATTAATTTTAATCTTATTTTCTTTAAAGAATAAATTCAAAGATTCCATAACCTCATCAATTAACATATAAATATCCGTTATATCAGGATTAATACTTAACTTTGTATATTCTAAATAATCATCCATTAAAGTTAAAGTTCTTTCAATTTCTCCTTTAATAATTGGAATATACTTATGAACTTTATCTTTATTATCCATATCAAGCATATCTAAATATCCTTTACAAACGGCAATCGGATTTTTAATTTCATGTGTAAGTTTAAAAAGTGATGTTCTTAGAACTTTTTCTTTTTCTAGTTCTCTAATAGCTGTATTTAGATTCATTATTTCTTCTCCTCTCAATAAAAACATAAATACTAAATAACTACTTCCATAAAACACAAACATTTTAATAACTACATCCAAGAAATTTTTAATAAATAAACTATTTGGATTATTAAAATAAAATATTTCAATTGCTAAAATAATACTTTTAATAAATACAAATATATAAATTAATGAAGTTGGTTTAATTGTCTTTTTGTTAATAATTAAATAAATTACATAATAAAGGACATATTCAAAAAAGATAAAGAAAATATTATATCCTAAAAAATAAACATAATAAAAACCAATTAGTAAGGATAAAATAATACTGGTTAGTTCTTTTCTTTTTAAGTAACTTATTAAAAGAGGGATATTAATTAGAATTAAAGACTTTGAGTACTTCCTAAAATAAATAAACAAAATTACTTGTAAAAAAAGAATTATGGAGAGCAATAAAGTATCATGTTTTCCTTTATAATTAGTATTATAAGAAAGATTAATTAAATAGAAAGATAAAGGCAAGAAAAGAATAGTTATATTAAAGACAATATAGACCACATTACCACCTCAAGAATATTATCACATATTGTCTTGTCGAAATTTGTCGAATTTTGTCGAACGATTAGAAAAAAATAAAAAACAAGACGAATCTTGTCATTTTTTAATATCATCAATATATTTTTTTAATTGTTTTGAGTTATTACCAAGAATAATTTTTAATTGATTATCAATTTCGACTATTCCTTTAGCACCTAATTTTTGAATTGCTTCTTTATTAACTTTATTAGTATCTCTTAAAGTAACAACAAATCTCGATAAATTATAATCACTACTAACAATATTATCTTTACCACCTAAATAATCAATTAATTTATTAATCTCTAAATGTGCATCTTTTTTTGTAGATTTTAAAACTGCTAATAAAATTATTATAAATATAATTACAATTATTACATACTTTGCCATTTTTTATCACCTATTTCATTATACACTAATAAGGTTAAAAATAAAAGCAGTTTTAAAAAAAAGTCTTTATTTTTTAAAGACTCTTTCTAGTTAGCACTCTCTCTTTTGATTTAGAAGTTAAATCTTGCATACTTTTTTCTGTGGCTGCTTCTCTTAAAACAACTTTTTGCATATGACCTTCATAGTCATTGATATCACGAGTTACTACAACTTGAGGTTCCCATTGGCTGCTTACAATAATTTTAGTTTTATATGCCATGAAATCTCTTTCACAGTTGAAATCTTCAACATAACTAGGAATTCTATTTGGTGCCATTACCTCAATTATTTTTTGTTTTGTTTCATCTAAATGTAATGGTTTATTATTTTTATCAATATAGAATTCACATCCATCAAGTCTTACAACTGCATATCCTTCATTAAAATCATTTGCATTATCATAGATAAATGGAATAACTACTTCTCCATTTTTATTTATATAACCATATTTATTAGTTTCTTCATTAAATACTACAGCTAATCCTTCTTTAAAATCATTAGCCTTACTATAAGTTGTAGGAATTACTTCACATCCTTCTGAATTAATAAATCCATAATTATGGTTTAAATCTTTAACACGAATTAAACCATCACTTTCTTTATAAATATAAGGATAGAATCTATCAGTTACAAAATTACCAAATCTATCAATTAAACCTTTTTTCAAATATCCAAAATTAGCTATAAAAATACCTTTTTTAGAAGCACATTCTAAAATTTCAAAATTATTACTTCTTGGAAATAACTCTTCACCATTTCTATAAATAATAGTTGAACCTTCATTTCTTTCAGATACACTTGCTAAATCATTTTCAAAAGAACTTGCTGTATTATAAATTGGATTAATTACCATTCTTCCAGTTTTATCAATAAAACCTACTTTATATCCCTCAGTTACAACTTTTGCTAAACCATTCTTGAATGAACTTGCTTCTTTGATATTTTTAGGAAGTGTAATTACAACTTGATTATCTAAATTAAGATATTTTAGAATACCATTTTCTTCTACTAATATTAAATCATTAGAAGGATAATCAATAGAATCATAATTTAAAGGAATTACTTCTTCCATATTTTTATTAATTAAACCATATTTATTGTTTAAGGAAACAATCGCATATCCTTTTTGAAAACTTAAAACCTTATCATAATTCTTACTAACTTTTTCCCCTTTTTTGTTAATAAAAAACTTTTGATTATCTTTAATAACTGCAACTAAACCATCTTGAAAATCCATTGCCATATCATAATCAGGTTTAATTACTTCATGTCCCATCTTATCTATAAACCCAAATTTACCATTATATAGGACTCTTCCCATATCTTCATGAAAATCAAAAACTCTGTCGTACTTTGAAACTGTAGCCTTAATAACTACATAATCATATTTTTCCATACCTCAACTCCTCGAGTAAGTTATAATAACATTTTTTTTAACTTTCTGCAAGTCTTTTTTTAATATTTTTTCTTAAATAATTAATTATGATATTTTTGATATTTTTTTAATTTATTTATCTTTTTATTATTTGCTTTTATAGCACATTATTATATAATCAATCTTGGATATACCTAATTCGTTAGGTGCCAGTCCTTTTTATAGACGATTTTTAAATCTTGATATTTTGAACAGTTTAAAAATTTCTTATAGAAAGGGTGTGATACTATGATTAAAAGAGAATTCTTTTATCAAGTAGTAGTATTACTACTTTTAGGAATGTTATTCCTAACATTATCCTTAATCGGGTAATGAAAAGGCACTCTAACGATTTCGTCTTGCGTTAGAGTGCTACCAACCTTAGGACTAGTACCTAACTCTACGATATTAGGTATATCCTTTTTTATTTTATGAAGTTTTTCTTCATGTATTCATATTATCATATTTTTTATTATATTGCAACTATATTAGCAAAAAAAAGAACAAACTTTTCGTTTGTCCTATCCATTAATTTGACTCATTACTTCTTCAGCAAAGTTCTCTTGTCTCTTTTCAATTCCTTCGCCTACTTCAAATCTTGTCATAGAAACAAGTTTAGCTTTATTATTTTCTAAATATTTTGTAACTGTTTCCTTGTTTTCAGCTTTAATAAAGATTTGATCAGCAAGACATACTTCTTCATAGTATTTACGAACTTTACCTACTAAAATATTTTCAATTTTATCTTCTGGTTTTCCTTCATTTAGTAATTCTTGTCTCATGATATTTTTTTCTTTTTCTAAAACATCACTTGGAACTTCACTTTCATTTACATATAAAGGACGCATAGCAGCTGCATGCATAGCAACTTCTCTTGCAACCTCAGGATTTCCTCCTTCAATTACAACTAAAGCTGCAATTTTTCCACCCATATGAATGTATGAACCAAAATTTTCATTATCATTCTTTTCAACGATATTAAATCTTCTAAAACTAATCTTTTCACCAATTTTAGCTGTAATTGCAATAACTAAATCAGAAACTTTTTCATTATCAATTGTAACTTCCATAGCTTCATCTAAAGTTTTAGCATTACTCTTTAATAAACCTTCTCCAAGTTTTTTAACAAAATTTTGGAATTCTTCATTCCGAGCTACAAAGTCAGTTTCACTATTGACTTCAAGAATAATTGCTTTGTTCCCGTCAGTATAAATTTGACTTAATCCTTCAGCAGCAATTCTATCACTTTTCTTACTAGCTTTAGCAATTCCTTTTTCTCTTAAATAATCAACAGCTTTTTCTAAATCACCTTTAGTTTCTTCTAGTGCTTTCTTGCAATCAAGCATTCCAGCTCCAGTTTTTTCTCTTAAAGTTTTAACATCACTAGCACTAAACATAATTCCTCCTATTTTAGAGCATCTATAAGCTCATCTTTTTTCATTTTAGAGTAACCTTTAACCCCTCTTGCTTTGGCTAACTCTTTAAGTTCTGTTAAGTTTAAAGTTTTAACATCAACTTCTTGATCTTCAGTTTTTACTTCTACTTTTTCTTCTTTAACTTTTGTCTCTTTAACTTCTTTTACTTCCTTTTTAGTTTCTTTCTTTGGAGTTGCTTTTTCAGTCTTTTCTTCTTTAACTTCTTTCTTATTCTCTTCTTTAGCCTCTTCTACTTCTGTATCGTTTTTCTTATCTTCTTCAGTTATAACATCCTCAATTGGATTACCATTAACACTAGCAATTGCATTAGTTAAAGCATTAAGAACAACTTTAACAGCTCTTACAGCATCATCATTACCTGGAATTGGATAATCTAAATCATCAGGATCAGAATTAGTATCAACAATACCGAAAGTTTTTATACCTAACTTATGAGCTTCACGAATAGCAATTTCCTCTTGTTTTGGATCAACAACGATCATTGCTTGAGGTAATTCTTTCATATCTCTGATACCTTTTAAGTATCTATTTAATTTTTCATATTCTTTATTTAATAAAGCAACTTCCTTTTTAGGTAATAAATCAAATGTACCATCTTCTTGCATTTTTTCAAGTTCTTCTAATCTCTTAACTCTTGATCTAATTGTCTTGAAGTTTGTTAAAGTTCCACCTAACCAACGTTCAACAACATAATACATTTCTGTTCTTTCAGCACATTCTAAGCAAGCTTCACTTGCTTGTTTTTTCGTACCTACAAAAATTACTTTTCCACCGTTTTTAACAATTTCTTCAAGAGCAGCATAAGCTTCCTCAATCTTTTTAACGGTTTTTTGTAAATCAATTATATAAATATCATCACGGGCTTCAAAGATGTATTCTTTCATCTTTGGATTCCATCTTCTTTTTTGGTGTCCAAAGTGTACACCTGCTTCTAATAAATAATTCATTGAAACTACTGTCATATATTTTTCTCCTTTTTCCTCTTCAATTAACTTCTTATATTGGGCCATTTAGGCAGGACAATATAAATCCATTAATTTGTTTATTTTTATTTTAAAGCCTCAAGTAATTCAGCTTTTTTCATGGTTGTATAACCATTAATACCTTTTTCTTTAGCAAGTGCTTTAAGTTCAGCAACTGTCATACTATTTAAATCAGTACTCTTTGAAGTTTCTTTTTCTACCTTTACTTCTTCTTTAACTGTTTCTTTTACAGGTACTTCTTTTACTTTACCACTTTTAGCAACTTTAACTAATTCTTTAAAGGCATCCATATCATTAATAGCTAGTTCTGATAACATCTTTCTATCAATTTCAACTCCAGCTTTATTCAAGCCATCAATAAATTTAGAATAACTAATATCATTTTCACGGCAAGCTGCATTAATTCTTGTAATCCATAATTTTCTAAATTCACGTTTCTTTTGTCTTCTATCACGATAAGCATAGACTCTTGAATGCATTAATTGTTCTTTAGCACTTTTGTATAATCTGTGTTTACTTCCAAAATAGCCACTAGCATCTTTCAATACTTTTTTGTGTCTTCTTTTAGTTTGAACACCACTTTTAACTCTTGTCATAATTTCCTCCCCTAGATTATATCTCTTAATCTATTTTGATCAGCTCTTGATAAAGTTGATCCCTTTCTGTTTTTTCTGTTTGCTGAAGCATTTTTCTTTCCAGTATTATGTCTTGAACCTGGACGACCAATTTTAATACTTCCGCCTTTTCTTATTTTTAATACTTTCTTGGTACCTTTATGAGTTTTTAACTTTGGCATTATCTCCACATCCTTTCTTATTTTTTTGGTGTAAGCATCATTGTCATAGTCCGACCATCTAGTTTAGGTGGCTCTGAAACATCTGCAAGACTACTTAATCTACCAGCAAATCTTTCTAAAACTTCTTCTCCTAATTCAGTATGCGACATTTGTCTTCCTTTAAACCGAATTGTAACTTTAATTTTAGCTCCCTTTTGTAAGTATTTGGTAACTTGTTTAATCTTTGTTTCAAAATCTCCAACATCAATAACACTACTAAGTCTAAATTCCTTAGTTTCAACCATATTGGCTTTTTGTCTTTTAATGTTTTCTTTTTCTTTTTTGTTCTTTAAATAACGATACTTATTATAGTCCATTATCTTACAAACTGGGGGATTTCCATTTGGATTCATCAAGACTAAATCAAGTCCTGCATAATTTGCTAAGACAAGTGCATCTTTTAAAGGTTTTACTCCCACTTGTTCTCCATTTGGCCCTATGACTAAAACTGAACCAGCTTTGATTTGTTCATTTATTAACAAATCATTCTTTCCGCTTGCGATACAAAACACCTCCAATGTTTTAATTAAAAAAGTAGACTCGAAAGTCCACTTAAAATACACATAAAAACAAATATAAATTCATTGTTCCTAGGCATTTTACCCATTACCATAAGTAATCAGGTGGACTAAATCGCTTTCCTTTTTCAATTTACGTATTAAATAATACTCGATTATTTCTTATTTGTCAAGTATTTTTTTCATTTTTAATTAATTTTTATCTAGTTTCTATTCTAATTTTTTTTCCCTTAAATGCAATTACCATTTTGATAACTTGATAATCTTTTATACTTTCTATATAATTTTTTTCATCTATTTGCTTAAAGGCATCTTCTATAACTTTAGAAAAATCATTATCTCTAACCAACTTAAATTCTATTATATAAGCCGGTATATCTTTAGTTTTAGGCTTTAATAATAAATCATATCTTCCAAAGCCAGATTCTCGATTACTAGTTATATCATAAAATTTACATCCTGAATATAATATTCCCATCATAAAAGCATGATAAAAGTTTTCTCCATTACTATTATTTGGGATGTCATAATAACTAAATCCCTTTAACACAATTTTTTCTAAATCTTCTTTAAACTTATCTAAATTCCTATCTCTTAAATAATATATAAATTGATTATTTCCAAACTCATCAGGATTAAGCCAATCTCTAGAAATATCTTCTAAATTTTGTTTTACTTCTAAATTAGGTATTCGAAGATTTACATCACTAGGATTATCTATTAATTTCGTAGGTGTTAAATATCCACATAACAAAAATAATGTCCATATATTATCTATTCTAGCCCTTAAATATTTTAAATCCATATTTAAATCTAACTCAACATGTTTAACTAATCCTTTTTCTAATAATCTATTAAATTCTTCTAATAAAACTGTATTACTATCAAATTTATATATTAAATTTCTAAGTAAGTCAATTCCTCCGGTTTTAACCCAATAAGGGGTTAAAGTATGTCTAGGATTTTCCAAATATTTTAATATACTCCAAGGATTATAAATTATGTTTTCATCAAATAAATATCCATCATACCATTTCTTTACATCTTTAAAGTTATCTTCTAAACCATATTCTTTTAAAGCCCATTTTACTTCATCTTCCGTGAAACCAAAATGAGTAGAAAATCTTGAATCTGTTATATTATAAACATTAATATTATTAGCATCACTAAATAAATTTTCTTTACTTATTCTTGATATTCCCGTTATTACTCCTTTTTTTAAATCATTATTATCTTTGAATGTTGTTACAAATATTTGTTTAATAAAAGTAATTATTTCATCATAATATCCTTTTAAATAGCCATTTATAATTGGAGCATCATATTCATCTAGTAATACTATTACTTGAGATTCATAATGTTTACTTAAATAACTTGCTAATTTTGATAAAGCATTTGGTAAAAGAATATCTTCTTCTTTTCTTGTAATTTTTAAAAAATCGTTTTTTTCAGTTTCATCTAATTTATCACTTTTTAGCAAATACTCATACTTTCCATACAATGCTTTCATTACATCTTTATAATTATCTATAAAACCTTCATAATTATCAAATTTAGTATTTTTTAAACTTAAAGAAATCACAGGATATTTATTCATTTCCATCAAGTATTTTTCACCTTGACTCATTATTTTAAGCCCATCAAATAAATTATTATCTTTGTAATCACGGCTAAAATAATAATACAGCATTGACATATTCAAAGTTTTTCCAAACCTTCTTGGTCTTGGTAAACAAATAACAGCTGAAGTATTATCAATTAATTCTTTTATTAATAAAGTTTTATCTATAAATAAACTACCTGTTTCAATTATTGTTTTAAAATCATGTATTCCAATTGCAATAGGTTTCATAATCCCATCTCCATTTCTACAACTATCATATCATATTTGACTTAAAAAGTAAATAAAAATCAATTACATTAATTTTCTTAATGTAATAAACTCTAGATGTATCCAAAGTATTTTCAAAATTTTGAAACGCACTTTCTTATTATATAAAAATATCAATATTCTATTCCAAAAAAACTCCACAGTTGACTTTTTTTGGAATAGAAATTTTATAAAATATTTTTTATTAATGGAAAAATTTTGAAAAAACTTTCTATTTTTAGGTATTTTTTTCAAAATATTTATTTAAATATTCTTTCTCATCTTGAAAATTTATATAATGATTTCTTTCTTTATATAATTTATAAATACTATTACTAATACTTATCTTTTTATATTTAAAATCATATAAATATCTTTCTAATAAAAATTTCTTATAATAATACTTAATATCTTTAATACTTTTAATTATTTTAAATATTAAGAAATTACACATTAAAAATAAATTAAAATTATGATAATTAAATAAACAAAATAAAATTAATAAAATAACACTTATTATCGAAATACTTAAAGTTATATAAAAACTTTTTAAATAATTAAAAAACTTATCCAATATTAAATTAAGTAATCTTCCTCCATCAAGTGATAAAATAGGAAGTAAGTTAAAGGTTAGAATAGTTAAATGATAAGACTTAATATAATTATATGTAAAAAAATGATTTAGGATAATATAAGTAATTATTTGAAATATAGGTCCTGCTAAAATAATTAAGATTTCTTTATTAATACTTCGATTTTCTTTAGTATCAAATAAAGTTAATCCTCCATAAGGATAAAAAGTAATACTTTTAATTTCCCACTTAAATATCCTTCCTACTATAGCATGCCCAAGTTCATGACAAAATAAAAGAATAAAGATAAAAGTAAATTCTTTAAATAAACCTGATAGTAATATTAATAATAAAAATAAATAAAAAGTATTATCAAACTTAATTTTTGATATAATCTTCAAATTTTAAATATTCCTGATTCTTTTCAAACACTAAATATAAATTACTATCCTTGGCTTCTCCTAAAAAATTACCTTTTGTAACATAATCATACATCTTAACACTTACATTATCTAAATTACCATACCAAATATCAACTCCATCGATTCCTTCTATAATAACCGAATTACCATAGTTTTCCATCTCTCCTGTAAAAACAACAATTCCACTTTCAATAATGGGAACTAAATATTTATCACTTACTTCTAATTTATAACCATCATGATAAATACTATAATTTTTATATTCTAGTTTTTCATTAAAGACTTCTTCAGTATCTTCCGTTTTATAACTTGGTAAGATATTACCTAAATATTTATTATATAGATTGTTAAGGTATGCAAATGATAAATTATCTTTAAATACTTTATCTTCCATAAATGTTTTAAAACTAGGATTTCTTTTCATTAAAATTAAACAACCAATTACTAATATAAAACAAATTAATAATTTACTTAAAATACTTATAAAGATATTCTTTTTAGGTTTACTTTTATTTTTCATAAATTTACTAACATTATTATCCATATTCTTCACCAGTTAATTATATTTTTAATAGTAAGAAAAAAGACTAATAAATAGTCTACTTTATAAACTTAATTCATATGGAGAATTTTCTGTTCCATTACCATTTGTTACTTTAACAGTACTTTGTAAATATAAGGTTGGTAATACTTTAGCATATTCCCTACTACTATAGACTGCACCATCCCGAATTAAAGAAAATATACCAAATGAGCCTTGTGAGGCCGGAGATAATAACCATACACTATAATCAGCAATCATCTTATATATCCAACTAGTATTTACCTGGATTTTTGAAGAAAGCACTCCACCATATTCCATTTTAGAAAATTCTTTAGTCCATTCACTGTGAGCAGTCGAATAACCATAATCACTTGGATATAAAAGAGCTACTTTACCATTCCAGTTTGATTTATTGCCATACCATATAGAACAATTGCCAGATTCTTCATTATATGAATCATATTCTAAATTTTCATCACATAAAGTATTTAGTCTTTCATGATAATATGCTTCTATTGGAGTATCAATTCTTAAAGAATGTCCACCACCTGAACCTTGATAACTATCATATTCTTCAACATTACCTAAATAATATATTGTTTCTTTAATCATATTTTTATAATTTGATTCTAAATAATTCATATATCCTTTATTTACATTATTATCATCATTTTCACTATTTAACCAATATTGAAGACCACTTGTTGTCCAATCGCTACTGTTAGAATAGTTATCTTCAGATTTTACGTTCAAATAAGCATAATTATTGTTATTTGACTTTATCTTATAACCTTGTCCATTTACTATATACGTTTCTGGAAAATAACTGACTGGTAAAGATTCATTACGAACTATTTTCACTATTTCTTCTTCATCATCTTTAAATACTCCTACTATTCTCCATAACTCATTATTAAATTTAACATAATTATTGACAGTATTACCATTATATCTATATTCTCTTATAGTTTCATTATTAGTTTCATTATACAATGTTCCATCAGTATTTATTGCAACTAATCCTCCAGAAAAACTTTCTTTACTAGATTCTTCATATTTTACAAGTTTAGATTTTACTTCATCAACTAAAGTTATTTTTTCCTCTTCTTCTAATTCTTTTTCATTGAAGTCTCCTGCTACATTTACCTTGATACTTGCAAAGACATCATTATTCCAGGTTTCCATATCATATACAGCATCACTTGTATTTCCTATTATTGTTGAACTTGATATCCACATATATAATCTATATGTTATTTCTACTTTACTTCTTGTATTGGCAGCGATTGTATTTACCCAAATTTTTTTATTAGTTAAATTATTATAACTTGCATTATCTACTACTGTTTGTTCACTTCCATCTTTTATTTCTACTAATCGAAATTTTAAAAGATTATCTTTTATTCTAGTTTTTCTTGTCGCATGATTTTCTCCATATTGTAAGTCTATTTCATACCAGATTGGTTTACTATAGGTATTTTTTCCTTCTATTGTAAACTCAAAATACTTTTCTCCTGGTCCTTCACTTGGAATGGCATTCTCAATAGTTAAAGCCGGTGTTTCTTTAAACTTCATATACACATCTCCTGCTACTAATATTTGATTATCAGTAGTTCTTGAATAATTCCAAATTGCAAATGATATTCCAAGTATTGCAATTAACAATATTGCACTTATTCCTACAATTATTACTTTCTTATTACCTTTCTTATTTTCTTCCATCATTTACCTCCAATTCAAAAAACACTTAAAAATCTAGTAACTATTGTTACTAATTCTTAAGTGTTATTTTTAATATATTAGTTATAGAAAATAATTTAGTTAGTAACCCCCCCCATGGTTAACTGTATGTTGACAAGTTATATTTGATACATTAACAATTTTTATCATATGAGGGTTCACTCCTTTCTATTTCTATATTTCTATTATATCATAGTTTTGGGATATAGAAAAGTGTAATTTTGCAAATTAATTTGACCAGTTTTCGTCAAATTATTTTATCTACATTAATATTAACAATATCATGACAAT
>CANQJD010000020.1 GCA_947624175.1 uncultured Bacilli bacterium | reverse complement strand
TTGTCGTTTTTCTTTTGCATTTACTTTGAGATTATATATCAAGGTTTTGCGAGTTGCATTTACTTTGAGAAGTCACCTTTATTTTGAAGTTTCTAAATCGTCTTCAGTAGTATTTATGTTATTATCTTCTTCAGTATTCGTATTTTCTTCTACTTTAACATCAGGAGTTGGCTCGTTTGGAGTACTAGGTGTTACTTCTTCTTGTGGAGTCTCTTTAGGAACTTCCTCCTCTTTATTCTCTTCATTTGGATTATTAACATTTTCATTTTTTGATGAATCTTCTACTTTATTATTATCAGAATTTCCATCACTAAGATTATCCTTAATTTCTGGGCCTTTAACTTCTGAGTTTCCATCTTGATTTTCAACTACTGGAGGTTTTTCTTCTTCTTTTACAACACTTGCGGTAATTAATCTTCTAGCTGTTATATAATGCATCATATTAACAGAACTAATTTTAACACCATCTCTTGGATTAGATTCATGAATAACCATTCCTCCTCCAATATAAATGGCAACATGACTTGCATAATTTGAATAACCATAGAAAACTAAGTCTCCAGGTTGCAAATCACTTTTACTAACATAAGAACCACTATAAAGTTGACTTGAAACTGTTCTTCCTAAATTAATTCCAAACTCCTTAAAAATTAATCTTGTAAAACCACTACAATCGGTACCAGTTGATAAACTATTACCAGCATGAACATACCGAAGTCCTAAATAATGTTTAGCATAATTAACTAAATTCATACCTGTAACACTATTATAACTTGGTTTTACATAAGGAATAACTTTACTACTAGCAAGAGTTTTCTTTGTAACACTTACTGTTGTTGTTGCTTCTATAGGTTCTTCTTCTACTACTTCTGGTTCTACTACCTCTTCTTCCAAATCCTCCGTATATGCGTAGATTGCTTCTAACTCACCTTCTTTGTTACTAGCTGCTACCAAGACTTTTGGCTCATTGTTAAACACCATATTTAAGGATAATAAACCGACTATTAAATTGCTAAAGAAATAGCAATTCAGCCTAACTTTTGTTTTCATTTTGTATAAGACACCTCATCTATGCGCTTTTCAATTTTACGCACATTTACTATGGTAACAAAAAAGTTTGAGATAGTCAAACTTTATTTGTCCAAAATCGTAAAAAAATGTCTAATTATGTAAAACAAATCTAGTATTTATACTTAAAACAACCATATAATCCTAAAATAGAAAGTAAGATAATTGGATAAGTAGCTGATTTATGTAGAAATTCAAAAATTTGAAAAACTAGAAAATCTGGTAAGAAATTAAATTGTTTAACAATTAACATAACTAATCCTATAACTAAAAGAATTATATTAAAGATAAATATAAATTTATTAACTTTCGTAATATTAAAATCGGTATAAAAATAGAAATAAACTCCATATATGAATATTGCAAGAGGAATAATTAACCCAACCGACATTAAATAAATATTTAAGTTTTCAGGAAATATCCTTGTTTCAAATATATAGGAAAAGAAATTATTAAAACTAGTTAAAGAATAACTAAATCCAACAATAACTAATAATAAACCTAAAAATTTCATATATAAAAATCTACTTTTCATGTTTATCACCTATCTTAAATATAAGAGTTAAGATAAACCAAACTGCAAAAGAAATGGTTCCTATTCGAAGTAATATTAAACTTGTATTACTATATAATTCATTATATAAAGAAGTATCAATTCCTTGTCTTTGATAAATAATATAAAGAGCAAATAAAAGCGAAAAGATAAAATAATTACTTAATCTATATTTAAGTTTCATCTTCTTATTAAATAAAGTTATTAGTAGAATAATAATTGATAATATAATTATGGTTACAAAAATTAAATAGTTTGGATACCAAACATAAGTTATTAAACTTCGAAGTAAATCATAAACAAAATTAGTATCAAATACTAATATTAAAGTTAAATAACAAATAGATAGTATTAAAAAAACTATTTTAATCCATTTACTTTTTAATCTTTGATTACATACTAGTACAAAGAAAAAACATAAAGCTAATATTATACTACTAGTAACAAATGGGTCTTTAAACATAATAACCTCCTAATAGGTTTCAACTCCTATAAGTTCTAAAATATAAATAGTTTGAGTATTTTTATCGTTTCTTGTACAAGTTATTAAGGTTAAAGTTGTTTTCTCTGGGTCCCGATAAATATTCACACTACCATCCTTTTTTTCTTTATAAATATCAATAATTTTATAATTATATACTTTACTTTTATAATATACTTTGGCTGTATCTCCTAATGATAATTTATATAAATTATGAAAATAAGATAAATAACTATTTCCTGAATGAGCTGCTAAGATAAAATTTCCACCTACAACATCAGGAAAGTCTGAGATATCTAAAATTTCTACATGATAATCAACATTATTATAGTATGATGATTTAGAAAGAAATCCTTGATATAAATTAATTTTAGGTATTTCTAAAAAACCTATATAATTAGGGTCTTTATAATCTTCTTTTGGCTCGGAATTATTATTATCTGAAATATAATCAACATCAACGTCAACTGATAAACTATTATTATCCCTTGTTGTTTCTTTATAAATCTCTGTTTGAATCTCATTATAAATAGCATCACTTATTTCTAAGATTTTATCATAATGAAATAGGAGAAAGGCTATAATTAGTAAGAGAGACCCTACTATGATAAGTATGGTCTCTCTAGTTATTTTAACTTTGTTTTTTGTAGCCATAATAGCCAACCAATCCTAAACCAAATATCATAAATATAGAAGCTATGACAATTACTAATCTAGAAGCATTAACATCTGTCTTTGGTGCATTAACTTCATTATTAATTTCAAAGGTTTGAGTTTCACCAGTATCTCTTACTTCAATTTCAATAAGTTTTTCTAGTTTTTGATATCCATTAGGTGCCTTTGTTTCTTTTAAAGTATACCTTCCAACTGGCATATATTGAAAACATGTTTCAGCTGCTTGAGATGTAAATGTATCATATAGCTCTCCCTTTTCATCATAAATTTCAAATTCAGCCCCTACTAAACCATCTGTATTATTTTTACTAATTTTCTTAAAACAAGCTTCAATTGGAGCATCTTTCATATCTAAAGAAGTATTTGCTTTTCCTTTTGAATCAACTGTAAATTCAATTGATTCAGAAGTTGCATAACCACCTGGTGTTGTTTCTTCAACTAAAGTGTATGTACCTTCTTTAAGTTCCATTTCATGACTATCTTTTCCGGCTTCACAAGATGAAGTCCATTCATCAACCTGTTTGCCTTCAGAATCTTTAACTACTAAATGAGCACCAGATACACATCCTCCAGTTGCAAGGTCAGATTTAGTAATTACTACTCCTGGTTTATTTTCAATAACTGCAACATTTTTAATTCCATCAACTGTTGTTAATTCTAAATCGGTTATGGTACTTCCATCATCAAAGTCTACCTCTTCGGAAATATCGTCATCTGTAAAATTACCAACTTTTATACGATACTTAACATTTGATTTTATGAAGTTGGCTGGAGCACTCGTTTCAACTATATAGTAAACTCCAACCGGTAATTGAGCAGGTGCTGTACAATACATACCATTTTCTTCTTGACTAGATGTCGTAAAGTCTTCATAAACTCCACCTACCATACTTTGAAGTTGTAAGGTTGCACCATCAATCGTTGTTTGCCTATCCTCGGTTGAAACCTTCTTTATACAAATTTGAGTAGGAAGGTTATTATAATGAACAGCTACAACCGTACTTTCATTATCTATCTTAAACTCTTTCATTTCTTCATTCATTGAGAAACCAACTGGGGCTCCAACTTCTTGAATATAATAAGTTCCAAGTGGTAAATTTAATTCAACTGGTGTTTTCTTACTTTCAAATTCCATTAAAACTGTTGATTTATCTTGAGCATAAATAACAAATTCAGCACCTTCTTGACAAGGATTATCAGTTGTACATAAATTATCTTTTTTACTTCCATAAGTTACTTCAGCTTTAACATCTTCTCCTGCACCTGCTGTTTTAGAAGCTGTTTTATATATATAAACTTTTCCTTTAGCTTCATTTAATATTTGTAAATTAGCAACAACTGGAATATCACCATCTTCAACACCAATTAAATATTGTGTTTTCTTATAAGCAACATTGGCTTCATAGACATAAACGTTAGAAGCAGTTGATGGAATAGAAGCTGATGCTGTTGCAAGAACTCCTTTAGTCGTAATATTTTTAATTACATATTTATAACCAATTGTTTTAGATCCAGAATTAACAGGTGAACTATCAGAAATTTCTAATGGTTTTCCAGCTAAATCTGTAAAAGCTATCTCATAATTAACATCCGGTGTATATTCAAAAGTATCATTATTTGATAAGATTGTAACAGTTAAAGTACTACCTTCATCAGTCCAAGTATCACTTCCAGCTTGAACTGTAAAGTTTGGAACGGCTGAATTTTTAGAAGCTAAAGTGCTTTCATCTAAAGTAAAATACCAATTAATCAAACGATTAATTCTATTTCCAACTAAAGTTGTAGCATTATTAGCTTTATAACTTCCTGCACTTGCAGCTGTATCACCAGGAGCTAAATAAGTACTCTTAGAACCACAAGCAGGTCCTTTATAACAACCACTTGTAATATTATAAGTACTAGTCTTATCCCAATTAAGAGCCCAAGAATTATTACTAGTGTTATGGAAATAAGCATATTTTATTTTACCAATTTTTTTAGTTTTACTATAAGTACTATTTATTTTACCATCAACAGCATTCCAAATAGCAGCTTGAGTTGCAGTCATAGCTTCTTGAACATCCAAAGTATCAAATTTATAATTATTATATTCAGTTTCTCCTATACCTTTTTTAATTTTTTCTTTTAATTCAGCAAGAGAAATATAAGGATAGGAATTAGCCATTACTCCTATTAACTTACTTTTAGCATTTCTTAAAGCAGCAACCGAAGTTTGATCAATTGGAACATTTTTATAATACTTACCATCTGAAGTTTTAGCAATTGATTTTCCTTTATGAGCACAATAAACGATTGCCCTTCTACCACTAGTTGCAGTTGCACTTCCCGTTTTAAGTAAAATTGTTCCACTAGGGTCACTATTATTAGTAATAAAATGATGTGATAACATATTTCTTCTTATATAATAGTATTTTTCTTGTTTTACAGGAGCTGTTGCTACTGTCATTATATTATCAGGTGCAGAATATGACTCTCTTATTAATAATATACCAATAGCACACACAACAAACAATATAGGTGCTATAATCATAATTTTTTTATTTTTCATGTTTACCTTCTTTCTACTATACATAAATTATAGCATTATTTTTTTAAAGATACAATAACTTTTTGACAAAAAAAAGAAGTTTACCAGTCAACTTCTTCTTCATCAAGTTTAATATCTTTTTTCAAAGTTTTTTCTTTATTTTCATCAGTTATTGTACCTTCAACATCAACATTATTTGGTGTACATAAGAAAATACCTGTTCCAAGTTTTTGTAAACCACCATTAATAGCATACAAAGTCCCACTTAAAAAATCAACAATTCTTTTAGCTTGATCAGGAGTTACTCTTTTTAAATTAACAACAACTGCACTTCTTTTCTTTAAAAAATCTGCTATTTGTTGACTTTCAGAATAAGCTCTTGGCTCAAACAAAATCATTTTACTAGCATTACTTATATCTTTAAATGCCTCTCTTTTAGTATCATAATATTCATCCTCATTTACTTGAGTTTCTTTTATTTCTTCATCATTATCTTCAGAATTTCCATTAAAAAAACCTTTAATCTTATTTAATCCCATCATATCCTCCTATTGTCAAATATAATTTTAAAATAAAATTAAGGTTTTGTCAATCAAATTGTTTCAATTAACAATATAAATTTATATTTTTTCTGGTTCTATTAAATAATTTTCAATAATTTTTAAAACATCATCTCGTCCTGTTTTATTCATACTAGAAAATAAAACATAATCGTCTCCAACTGCTAAATTGAGAGTATCTTTTATTATTTTTAAATTTCGCTCTTTCTTAGAAACCGGAACTTTATCAATTTTCGTGAGAATAATCGTAACTGGAATATTATAGTATTTTAAAAATTGATACATTAAAACGTCATTCTCGGTTGGTTTAATTCGAAAATCAACTAACATGAATACACGTTTCATCTCACTTCTTTTTTCAAGATATTCTTCAATCATCATCCCCATTTTCTTTTGCTGTTCATGATTAACTGATGCATATCCATATCCTGGCACATCTATTAAATAAAAGTTATCATTTACTAAATAAAAATTCAAAGTTTGAGTTTTACCAGGTCTTGATGAGGTTCTTGCTAAATTCTTTTGATTTAAAATAGTATTTATAAAACTACTTTTTCCAACATTACTCCGTCCAACTAATAAAAATTCTGGTTTTCCTTCACTAGGATATTGACTACGTCTTACGGCAATGATATCTAATTTAGCACTCTTGACTATCATTTAATCCACCTTCCAATTCCTTATATTCTTTACATAATAAATCTAAATCTTCAATAACTTGATCGCTTTCTTCCATTTTCTGAAGTCTAGCCCCACTTGCATACTTATGTCCTCCCCCATTATATTTACTTAGGGTTGTATTAATAACTGGTCCTCTAGATCTTGCTGATACACGAATATTATTATTTTTAACATCTTCTGTAAAGAAAACCCAAACCATTACTTCATTTATATAATTAAAGTTATTAATCATATTACCAGGACTTGCTGCATCAACTTGATATTCATCAAGAATTTCTTTCGTTAATTTAATGTAAGCAACTCCATTCTCGGTTAAACTTAAATGAAGTCCCACATACCCTTCTAATTTAACTTCATTTATTGGTCTTAAATATAAAGGTTCATACAATTTATCAATTTCTAAATCATAATCTTCAATTAACTTAGCAACCATTCTTAAAGTTCTACCAGTTGAATTATTAAACATAAATCTGTTTGTATCACTTACTATTCCAAGATAAAGTTTTCCTGCGATATTTTTATCCATTATTAAATCTGTTTCATTAATTAGTTTTAAAACAAGTTCAGAGGCACTACTAGCAGTATCATCAATATATTCAATATCCCCTATTTTTTCAACAAAAGGATGATGGTCAATTTTAATTATCTTTGAAAAATCTTCTAAATTAACTCCATCAATTCTTCTTTTATCAGGCGTATCTAAAACAATTAATAAACTAGCATGCATATCATCTACTCGATCTAATTTTCCGAAGTATGAAAATCTTAAACTACCACTTCCAACGGCATAAACTTCCTTATCTGGAAAAGTTAGTTTTATACTATCTTTTAAAGCCATTGTGGAAGCCATAGCATCTGGATCAACCCCAACATGTCTTGCTAAAACTATTTTATCAAACTCTTTAATTAAGTTATAAATATCACTAAACATATCATCATCCTAACTATTTATTAATTCTAAAGTATCTCTTGCTATCATTAATTCTTCATCCGTTGGAATTACATAAACTTTAATACTAGAATCAGGTGCTGAAATTTTTTGAACTTTACCTCTGATTTCATTTTTCTCATAGTCTAATTTAACTCCAATAACACTAAGTCCTTCAACAACTTGTCTTCTTACAGAAACACTATTTTCTCCAACTCCGGCTGTAAATACAATAGCATCACATCCACCAAGTTCAAAATAGTACTTAGCTATATAATCAATTATTCTTCTTACATACATCTTTTGGGCTAGTTCGCATCTCTTATTTCCTTCTTTGATTCCGGCTTCAATATCTCTTGAATCACTACTAACGCCACTTATTCCAAGTAGACCACTTTGTTTATTTAAAACCGTATCCATTTCTTTTGAAGACATTTTTAAAGTATCCATCATATAAGGGACAATAGTTGCATCAATATCGCCACAACGAGTACCCATAATTAAACCAGCATTAGGTGTTAATCCCATTGAGGTATTTAAACATTTGCCATTTAAAACAGCACTAATACTTGCTCCATTTCCAATATGACAAGTAATTAATTTTGTATCTTCGCGATCTAATATTTCATTCATCTTTAAAGTAATATACTTATGACTTGTTCCATGTGCTCCATATCTTCTTATCTTATAATCATTGCACCATTCATAAGGTAAGGCATAAAGATAATTTTCTTCAGGAATTGTTTGATGGAATGCTGTATCAAAGACAACAGTTTCTAGAGCTCCTGGTACAACGGCTTGAGCAGCTCTAATTCCGGTAATTGCTGCTGGATTATGAAGTGGTGCTAAAGTTGATAATTCATTAATCTTTTCAATTACATCTTCACTTGCAATAACTGATTTATCAAAGTAAGAACCACCTTGAACAATTCTATGCCCAATTCCAGCTATATCATCAAGACTATCAACAATCTTATTATTAATTAATTCTTCAACTAATAATTCAAAAGCTCTTTTATGGTCTTTTAATTCAGCTTTCTTTTCAATCTTTTCTCCATTTAATTTAATGGTATAAAAGCTTCCTTCCATACCAATTCTTTCAAATACTCCACTTATTAATACTTCTTCATCTGGCATCTCATACATTTGAAATTTTAATGATGATGAACCAGCATTTACTGATAAAATTTTCATATTATAACTTCTCCTTTTCCAAGTTATTATACAACACTTTTCTAAAAATTAAAACCATTATTCTAAAATTAAAGAAAAAAATTAACTGACTCTTCGTCAAGTTAACTTATTTATTATCTTCTGGTCTCATAAGAGGGAATAAAATATTATCTTTGATGTTTTCTACTCCAGTTAGAACTTGTAATACTCGATCAATTCCCATACCCCAACCGGAAATAGGTGGCATACCATATTCCATTGCATTAATGTAATCATAATCCATCATCATAGCATCCGCATCTCCCTGAGCTTTAAGTTCTGCTTGATGAAGTAATCTTTGCTCTTGGTCAATTGGATCAACTAACTCAGAATAAGCATTAATAATTTCAGCTCCATTAATAACTAATTGGAATCTATCGGTTAAAGTCTTATCTAGATCATTTGCTCTTGCTAAAGGTGATAACTCAATTGGATGTTCCACTAAGAAAACTGGTTCAATTAAATGAGGACGTGCAACTTTTTTATATAAAGCATCAACTAAATTACCATATCCTAAATCTTCAATATTATCTTCCGTTTCAAATTTAATATCTTTATCTTTTATTGCCTTAAGTAAGGCTTCTTTGGTATTAACTTCTTTGATATCAATATAAGCATATTTTAAGATTAAATCACGAAATGATACAGATTCCCATTTTTTAGATAAATCAACTTCTTTATCATTTATCGTTATTTTTAAAGTACCAAATACTTTTTCAATAACGGTTTTTAACATATCTTCAAGTAAGACCATATTATCTTTATAATTATAGTAAGCTGCATATCCTTCAACCATTGTGAAATCTTGTAAGTGAGTTGCATCAATTCCTTCATTTCTAAAACATCTAGCAAATTCAAAAACTTTCGTGAATCCTCCAACAACAGCTCTTTTTAAATATGTTTCAGGTGCAATTCTTAAATATACATCTATATCAAGAGCATTATGATGAGCAACAAAAGGTCTTGCACTAGCCCCACTTGCTTTATTAGATAAAACTGGAGTTTCTATTTCAATGTAGCCTCTATCTTCTAGGTATCTTCTCATCTCTTTAATAAATTCATATTTTAAAAGGAATCTTTTTCTGGTATCTTCATTCATGATTAAATCAAGATAACGATTTCTATAACAAATTTCAGGGTCTGTTACTCCATGAAATTTTTCAGGAAGTGGTTTTAATGCTTTACCTAAGAATGTAAAATCATTACATCTTAATGTCTTCTCTCCTGTTTGAGTTGTAAATATTTCTCCACATGCTCCAATAAAATCTCCAACATCAATTAAAGTCTTAAAGAAAGAATATTTTTCTTCTCCAACCATATCTATTTTAATTGATAATTGTAAATCCCCTTCTAAATCACGAATTTTAAGAAAACTCATCTTTCCCATTTTACGCATGAACACAATTCTTCCTGCAACCTTAACATCTTTTGTTTCATCAGGTAATTTACTTGCCTCTTTTAAAGTATAATTTGTTTCATATTTTTCAGGATAAGGATTACAATATTTTCTAATTTCTTCAACTTTTCCTCTTCTAACCATTTCTTGTTCTGTAAATTCTCTCATAATAACCTCCTTGGATAATCCCAAAATTTATAAGTAAATAATATCATTAAAGACAACAAATGTCAATTAAAATCGCACTTAAAATAAAAACAAGTTACTCGCTCTAGTGACATTAATATAATTAATGTTTGGAGAGATTGTAGTAACTTGTTTACAAATAGAATTGTAGCATAAAGTTATCATTTAGTCAATTATTTTTTTTATATTTTATTAATTTACATCTTAAAGTATACATGATATAATATTATTAACAGAACAAAAGTAATTTCAAAATAAATTTGTAAATCACTATGGAAGCCTCACGACTTCCTTTTTCTACTTCATAGGATACTTGGTATCCTCCATAGACCAAGATTCGATGGTTGCCACCGTTTTTTTATATGATTTATAATTATTCTAAATTAGCTTTAATTCTCTATCTATATTTTCTAAATATAGTTTCATTTCTTTATCCAAATCTTTAAAATACAACTTCATTCCTTCTTCTAATATATTAAGACTAGCATTTATATCTCTTTCATTTACATTATGACAATTAGGACATTTCCACTTTCTCACACTTAAATTCTTAACCTTTTCATTCCGAGAACCACACGAATAGCATATTTGACTACTAGGAAAGTAAGTACTAACTTGATAAACTTTCTTACCTAGCATCTTTGCTTTATATTTAAATTTATTTATAATGTCACTAAAGTTTGAATTAGATATAGATTTTGCTAAACTAGATGCACCATTTTCTATCATTTCTTTGGTTTTTAAATTCTCTAAGAAAACAACATCATTTTCTTTTAATATTTTATTTATCATAATATTATTATAGAATTTCTTTGCATTTCTAATTTTTTGATTTAATTTTTGGATTTTTATAATTATCTTTTCTCGATTTTTACTTCCTTTTTTACTTCTTGCAAGCCATCTATTTAAACCCTTTAATTTATGTTCATATCTTGCAAGTTGTTCTTTTATATTTTCTATTTTTTCTCCATCACTTGTTGTCATTAACGTTTTTACTCCTAAATCTATTCCAACCATATTTAATGATGGTTTAAAACTAGGAACTTCTACATCTTCTGATACTAAAACATTAGCATAGTATTTTCCTGCAACTCTTTTAACTGTTACATTAATTATCTTTTTATCAAATGAAGTTAGATTACGATAACCTCTTATTTTTATTTCAGATATTTTAGGTAATTTAATTGTTCTATTAACTAAATCAACTCTAATGTTTTGATATTCTTTATCTTTATATTCACTTCTTATACAAGAAGTTCTATAACTACATAGTGAAGAATGTTTTTTAAATTTAGGCTTACCTCCTAAATTATTAAAGTATCTAGTAAAAGCATTTTCTAAATTATCAATTGCACATCTTGGAATTATTGAATCTACTTCTTTCATCCAAGGATAATTTTCTACTAGACTTGGAATATCTTTTTTCATATCTTTAAAGTTTAAACTGTAATCTTTTTCTTTTAATTCTAAATAATGATTATAGATAAATCTTGTAGTACCAAGAAAGGAATTAATTTTTTTCTTTTGGTCATTATTTGGATATAATCTAAAGGTATAAGTTTTAAATTGACTCATCTTTGTATCCTCACTTTCTTGACACATTATTATATATTATATTTTTAATATTGGCAAGACTTTTTTAATACTTTTTTTTAGTTTTTTTTCTATGTTTTTTGATATCACTTTTTGCTCTTTTAACTTTTGTATTTAATTAGATACTAGGCTTTCTTATATGAATTTTGAAATGCACTTTCCTATTGTATTAAAAAGCAAATTGGTCAGACGTGTCTGACTAATTAGAAAGGAATTATTATGATTGAAAAAAGTAATAGTAAAATGGTACAAGAAATTACTAATTTAGTAGAAGAAGTTAAATCCAATTTAGCAAACGAAATTAATAAATCTATTATTTATGTATATTGGAATATAGGTAGAATAATAGTATCAAACGAAAATGAATTTAATAACCGATTAGAATATGGTAAAGAAATATTAAAAGGTTTATCAGATGAACTTACTAAATATTTAGGAAAAGGTTATTCAGTATCTAATCTAAAATATATGAGATTTTTTTATAAAACCTATCCAAATTTAGAAGAATTAAATGAAAAATTGAGTTGGTCACATTATTGTGAATTAATGATTATTAAAGATAAAGATAAACGAAATTTTTATGAAAAAGAATGTATTAATTCCAATTGGTCTGTGAGAGAATTAAAGAGACAATTAGATACTTCACTATTTGAAAGGTTACTTCTTTCAGATGGTAAAGCTAATAAAGAAAAAGTTTTAGCATTATCTAAAGAAGGGCAAGTTTTAAATAAACCAAGTGATGTTGTTAAACAACCTTATGTATTTGAATTTCTTGGAATCATAGAGCAAAAACCAATTTTAGAAAAAGATTTGGAATATAAACTTATAAGACACATTGAAGATTTTTTACTTGAACTCGGTAAAGGATTTATGTTTGTTGGATCACAACAAAGAATTACACTTAATAATACAGATTATTATGTCGATATGGTATTTTATAATAAATTTTTAAAATCTTATGTATTAATTGATTTGAAAATGAATAATCTTAAAGCTGAAAATCTAGGCCAAATGAATTTATATTTAAACTATTACGAACAAGTTGTAAACTCAAAAGATGATGGAAAACCTATTGGTATTATTTTATGTGCTGAAAAAGATAATATAATGTTAGAGTTTGCTTTAGGTGGCTTATCCAATAATATTTTTGCTTCAACATATACTTACTATATTCCTGACAAAGAACAATTAATTAATGAAGTTGAGAAAGTTTTAAAAGAAACTGAAAATGATGATATTTAATATTAATAATCTTTCACTTTTAATAATACTTTATGTATCAAATCAATGCAATTAATAGTTGTAAATAACTACACCACTCGCTCAAGTAATGAATAGTTCGAACTTTTATAGTTTGAACTTAACATATAATCAATCCGTTTGGGTTGATTTTTTTATAAAAATTTCCCTAGGTATTTTGTCAAAGATAAAATTTTTAATAATTATATAAAACATTATATTTTTATGAAATTATATCTTATTCCAAATAAAAAAAGATAATAAATGCAGAAAAAAATTATGTTGACCTGCTATCAATAAATAGTATATAATTGCATTGTGATGATTTCATATGGATATTTTAAATGAATTAGTTTCTAAAAACAAAAATTTTGAGGTTTTGAGTATTGTATTGAAAAATCATTATTTAAATAAAGAAGAATTTAGGCCTATAATTTCATATGATGAATTTAAACGTTTGGTTCGTTTTTTTAATTTTTAATTTATAAAAGTGACCAAAAGGTGACTGAATACATTTATTTTTTTATTTTATTAAATTTAAATAATGAGTTCAACTTATTCGTTCGACACTGTTGAACGAATTTTAAGCAAACAATAAAATTTGTCATTCTCTTTAAGTTTAAAATTATTATTTATACTTTGCTTAAGTTCAATTATAAACTTAATTGTGACAACAGTGTTGTCGCAATTTGTAAAAATACATAAATCTTTTTATTCTTCCTGTATTAACATCTAATATAGTTGGTTATCTCTAAATAGAGATAGTTTTTTCGTACAAAAATTTAAAAAAATATATAATATTAGATACTAATTGGCCATTTTATGATACAATATATTTGTATCAAAATTATTATAAATATTAAAGGAGGAAAATAACATGAATACATTAGAAAAAACAAAAACCAATGAAATACTAATTGATACTTTATTTAATCAAATTGAAAAAGTTATAGTAAGCAATAAGACAAAAATGGCTTATCAAATTAATGATACGTTAGTAACTACTTATTTTAATATTGGTAAAATAATCGTAGAAAACGAACAAAATGGTAATATTCGAGCTGAATATGGTAAAGAGGTATTGTTAAAATTATCCAAAAAATTAACTAACAAATATGGAACTGGTTTTAGTCGGTCTGGACTTCAAAATATGAGATTATTTTATATTAAATATAAAAATTGCCAACCACTGGCTGGCAAATTGAGTTGGTCTCATTATTGTTACTTAATTTATATTGATGATGATGTCGAGAGAAGTTTTTATGAACAAGAGTGTATCAATTCTAAATGGTCTAAAAGAGAATTAAAAAGACAAATAGATTCTTCTCTATTTCAAAGATTATTACTTTCAGATGGAAATACAAACAAGAAAAAAGTCTATGAATTATCTAAAAAGGGCCAAACTATTAGTACACCAAATGATATTTTAAAAGAACCTTATGTTTTTGAATTTTTAGGTATTAAAGAGGAAAAGCCAATCCTGGAAAGTAATTTAGAAGAAAATTTGATAAAACATTTATCATCATTTTTAATGGAACTTGGTAAAGGTTTTATGTATGTAGGTAATCAAATGAGAATTACTTTAGATAACAATACGCATTATTATGTCGATTTAGTTTTCTACAATAAAATTCTTCGTTCTTATGTACTTATTGATTTAAAAATGACTGATATGAAACCTGAATATGTAGGACAAATGAATATGTATATTAATTATTATAATAAGGAAATTAGAGATGAATTTGATAATGAAACAATAGGTATTATCCTTTGTAAAGGTAAAAAAGAAGTTACCATGGAATATGCTTTAGGTGGTTTATCAAATCGATTATTTACATCAACTTATACTTACTATATTCCTGATAAAGAACAATTAATTAATGAGGTTGAAAAAATTTTAAATGAAACTAAAAAAGATGATATTGTTCATTAATTATCATTAAATCAAGATAAGTAATAGTTGTAAATTAAATTTGTAGCATAAAGTTATCATTTAGTCAAATATAGTAAAATGTATCTAAAATACTTGGAAAAAAGTTTAGAATTTGTTATTATTAATATAGGTGGTGAATATGAATAATATAATTGATAGTATTATAGAGATTCCTCTAGGTACGAAAAACAAATATGAAATTGATAAAAAAAGTGGTCGAATTAGATTAAGTAGAGTTCAATATTCTTCCATGACTTATCCTAGTGAATATGGTTTTATTGATGAAACTCTAGCAACAGATGGAGACCCAGTTGATATCTTAGTTATCACAAGTGAAGCTAGTTTTCCAGGTTGTATAATTGAAGCTAAAGTTTTAGGATATCTTGATACAATTGATAATGGTTTTGGTGATCCTAAAATAATTGCTGTTAATAATGTTGATCCAAGATGTAATTTTTATAACTCACTTGATGAGTTACCTAAACATTCTTTAATTGAGATTAAGAACTTCTTTGAAAATTATAAACTTCTTCAAAATATTAAAGTTCAAGTTTATGATTATCATGGAAAGGAAGAAGCAATGCAAATGATTGAAGAAGGAAAGAAACGTTATCAAGAAAATTTAAAAAGAAATATTGCCAATGAGTAATATTTCTTTATTTTTTTATTAAACTATTTCCCGTCATTTCAAGAGGTTTATTGATATCTAAAATCTCTAAAATAGTTGGACTAATATCTGATAATCTTCCTTCTTTTAAACTAACATCTTGATAATTTACTAAGGCTAAAGAAACTAAATTTGTAGTATGAGCTGTATTAATACTACCATCAGGATTTATCATACATTCAGAGTTTCCATGATCAGCCGTTACTATCATAGCATAATCTTTTTCTAAAACTTTTGAAAGTATTTTAGACATACATGAATCGATTACTTCTAAGGCTTTAATAACGGCTTTTAAATTACCAGTATGGCCAACCATATCAGGGTTAGCAAAATTTAAAACAATTAAATCATAATAATCTTTATCTAAAGCTTCTAAAACTTTTTCACATACTTGATTTGCTGACATTTCAGGTTTTAAATCATAAGTTGGAACATCTTTTGGAGATGGAACTAAAATTCTATCTTCGTTTTTATATTCCGTTTCAATTCCACCATTTAAAAAGAAAGTAACATGAGCATATTTTTCAGTTTCAGCAATTCGAAGTTGAGTTAAATTATTTTTACTAACAACTTCCCCAATTGTATTTTTAATATCGATATTTGGATAAATTATTTTAACCCCTTTGATTGTTGCATCATATTCAGTCATACAAGTATAATAAAGATTTAAATACGGTCTTTCAAAATGAGTAAATTCTTTATCGACAAAACTTCTTGTTATTTCTCTTGCTCTATCAGGTCTAAAGTTATAGAAGATAATTGCATTATCTTTTTCAATTAAACCATCTTTATTAACGATAATGGGTTCCATGAACTCATCTGTTATATTATTAGCATACATCTCTTTTATAGTACTTGCTATATCTTGGCTTTCTTTTCCTTCTCCTAAAGTAAATAAACGATAAGCTTTTTCAATTCTTTCATAACGAGAATCTCTATCCATTGCATAATATCTACCAATAATAGTTGCAACGGAAGGAAAATTTAAACTTTCTAGTTTTTCTTCTAACTTTTCTAAATAAGTAATTCCACTTGTAGGACTTGTATCTCTTCCATCTAAAATAGCATGAACATAGACATTATCAAACTCTAAAATTTTACATAAATCTAAAATAGCAAAGAGATGGTTAATATGACTATGCACACCACCATCAGATAATAACCCCAATAAATGAAGTTTTTGATTATTCTTTTTAGCATAATTAATTGTCTTAACAAGTTCTTCTTTTTTATAGAATGTTTTATCTTCTATTTCTTTATTAATCTTCGTTAAATCTTGATAAACAATTCTCCCGGCTCCAATATTTGTATGACCTACTTCACTATTACCCATTTGCCCGTCCGGAAGCCCTACATCCAAACCACTGGCTTTAATTTTAGTATGTGGGTAATCTCTAAATATTTTATCAAGAGTCGGAGTATTTGCTAATTTTACAGCATTTCCTTCTACTTTATCACTTAATCCATATCCATCTAAAATTGTTAAGATAACTTTTTTCATTTTTTTATTCCCTTTATTCCTTTTAATCCTTTCGTACCATTAAAGCCTTCTAATATATTAGTTGAAAAAGTACTAGTTTTCGCCTTTTTATTTTTATAACTTACAATTCCTAAACTTAACACTTCATCTAATAATTCTGGGTAAGGTTTAGCCGTTTTTTCCCATAAGTAGAAAGATAAAGACCCTGGAATACTATTAATTTCATTAACATAAGCCTTTTCTTCTTTCATATCAACTAAGAAATCAATACGAACAACCCCACTTGAATTTAAAGCTCTAAAGGCTTTGATAGCCATTTCCCTTATTTCTTTTGCAATATCATCAGGAATATTAGCAGGTATTATTCTTTTAGCACTAGCCATTCCTTGACTTTTCATCTTACCTTTGCCTTTAATTTTCCCGTCACCTATATATTTATCTTCATAAGTTAATAATTCATGACTACTTCCAACTTCTTCAATTACACTTAATTCTTGATGCTCATAGTTACCAAGAACACTGATATTAACCTCTTTTAAATTATTAACCACTTCTTCGACTAAAATCTTATTATCATAACGAATAGCATCTATGATAGCATCCCTTAACTCCACTTCATCATGACAAACTTTAATTCCAACTGATGAACCAAGGGTTGCTGGTTTTACAATTACAGGATATCCTAACTTTTCAATATCTTTAATGACTTTCTCGGAATCATTAGTATAGTCTGTATCAAAGAACCATTTATATTTAACAACATTAACTCCACTTTCTTTAAATATTTGTTTCATGAAGATTTTATCTTGACCAACAACACTTGCATATACTCCACTTTCAGCATATGGAATACCAATCGTATCTAAATAACCTTGTAAAACTCCATCTTCACCATTTGTTCCATGCATAATTGGGAAGACCATATCAATTTCAGTTATAATCTTTTTAAATAAGCCTTTCTTATTTTGTAAGACAAATCTACCATCTCTATTATATAAAACAACTTCTCTTGCATATCTTTCTAATAGGTCCATGTCACTATAAAGTTCAATATCTAAAAGCATTCTTCCTGTGTACCATTTTCCTTCTTTAGATATATAAATTGGTACTACTTCATATTTTACTAAATCAATTTTATTGATTGCTTGAATGGCCGTGATGATACTAACCTCATGTTCAACTGACCTTCCTCCAAAAATAACACCTAATCTAATTTTCATCTTTACTTCCTCCTTCATTGTAAATATCAGGTAAATCATTTTCAAAAAGGGCATAAACTTCCTTTTCATCATACTTTCCTTTTATTTTATATAATTCATGGAAAGCATCAACAACTTGATTTAACACGATTATTTTATTTTCTTTAAATCCTTTATCTAAAATACCTTTTTTAATATTTTCACATCTTTTTTCACCAATTAAAATTACATAATCAGCAACATTTGCAATTTCTCTTCCAAATTCATAATTTAAAGACTCTTCATTAACACCTAATTCAACCATGCCTGGAGTTACTACAACTTTAATTCCATCCATCATCTCTAAAACATCAAGTGCATTTCTGGCTCCAACCGGGTTTGAATTATAAGCATCATCGATCATCGTGATATTATTTATCTTTTTAATTTCCAAACGATGTTCAACTGGCATTAAAGATTTAACTTTTCTAACCATATCAGGTATTGGTACTTTAAGTTCAGCACCAAGTGCAATACTTGCTAATATGTTATATACATTATGAATACCAAGTAACTTTGTTTCAACATGATATGTTTCATTATTATACTTGATATCAAAATTCATTCCATTTTGATTACTTTTAATATTAATAGCATTAAAATCACTATCAGGATTTTCTTTTCCTATCCAAATAATCTTAACTTTATTTTTTAATTTATTTTTAACATAATCAACTTGATATTTATCATCTAAATTTAAGACACAGACAGAGTCTTCTTCTAATGATTCAATTAACTCAAACTTCGTTTCACAGATATTTTCTTTTGTTTTAAAGGTTTCTAAATGAGCATCTCCAATAATTGTTAAAATCGCGTATTTTGGTTTAACAAAATCACATAATTCTTTTATTTCACCTTTAACATAGGCACCCATCTCAGCAATTAAAACCTCATCAAATTTATCTAAATAATTATTAATTGTTATCATTAATCCATAAGGTGTATTTAAATTTCTAGGAGTTGGTCTGGTTATATATTTAGCCGATAAAACATGACTTAAAATATTTTTACTACTTGTTTTACCATAACTTCCCGTGATTCCAATTACTTTTAATCTACTCATATCAGCAAGTTTCTTTTTAGCTTTATTAAAGTAATAATTATAAACTAATCTTTCAACTGGTTTATTTAAGATATTAACAACATAAATAAAGTAATATAAAAAGGCAATTATTAAAGTTAAAATAATTAAGATTATTCCTGAAAAATTAGTTATTAATAATAAAGCAAATAATAATCCAATTATTATAAATTCTGTTAAATAAAGTCTTTTTATTCTATTAGTTATATTAAATCTAATTTTATTTTGATTACTTTGATTCTTATGATATTCATCATATATTCCAATTACATAAATAACCATAGTTGATAAATAGATTACTTCCATGATAAAAGATTCATCTGAAAAGAATAAGAAAATAGCAAGTAATAAAGGTAAGAAATCAATTGAATTAAAGATTCTTTTCTTATTTCTTTCGCACCATCTTAAATATCGTTTATTCTCGTTATATAAGTTTTGTTGTAACATATA
Source organism: uncultured Bacilli bacterium (assembly GCA_947624175.1). Taxonomy (GTDB): domain Bacteria; phylum Bacillota_I; class Bacilli_A; order RF39; family UBA660; genus RUG591. The sequence goes on along the minus strand of CANQJD010000020.1, from coordinate 4,519 downwards.
CAATGATGTTCTACTTTTATAAAAGATATAAACTAAATAAACACAAATATAAATATACATAAATACCTCCTTAGATAAAATGTTTTAATATATTAATAACTTGACCTAAATTCTCTAAATAAGAGTAATGAGTTCCTGGAAGAATAATTGAGGCAGAGCCCTCTATCCTACTTTCTAATTCTTTAGCTTCACTAACTGGTACTTCATCATCATTTTCTCCCCATATAATTAAAGTCTCACACTTAATACTCTTAACTTCATTTTCTAAATTAGCATTAACAGTATTAACTAACACATCTCGCATAACACCACTTGCTTCCCGGTAGTCTCTACTTCCCATATGATTTTTAGCAAATTCTCGAACACCTGCTAGCACTTTAATACTACCTAAAGTTTTTAAAATTTTTACTTTTAATCCTTTCTTTTGTAAACTTCTAAAAGGACTAGCTAGTAAAACTAATTTAGAAACTTTGTATCTCGCAGCATAACAAATAGCTACTCTTCCTCCAAAAGAATGTCCAATTAAAATAGGATTTTCGATTTTTAATTCATCTAAAAATTCTTTTAATAGTTCTGTATAATCATATATAGTATAAGCAAAATTTGGTATTTGGCTACCTCCAAAACCAGGAAAATCAAGAATTGTTATCCGATTTTTTTCACATAAGTTTTTACCAAGAGGTTCCATCATTTCAATATTTTGTCCCCAACCATGAAGTAAGACAATATCATCACCTTTACCATATTGGGTATAATTAATTTCTAAATCTTTTATAACTTTTATCATATATAACCTCTTCTACATTATAGCACGAATTTTAATCAAGTTTTATAAAACTAATATTAATTTTACATTATTAGACAAAGAAAATATAGATTACTTTGAATAACCTATATTTAATTTCTAGTCTCTATTTTAACTTTTTTTCCTTTAAAAGCAATTACCATTTTAGTAACATCATAATCTTTTAAAGTTACATCATAATGATTATCTTCTATTTGTTTAAATCCATCTTCAATAGTTTTATCAAAATCATTATCTCTTAATAACTTAAATTCTATTATATAAGCATATTTACTATTAATTGGTTTTAACATTAAATCATATCTTCCATATCCAGACTCGCGATTACTTGTTATTTCAAAGTTACTTTGACTTGAACGAAGTAATCCTAAAGTAAAAGCATGATAAAAGTTTTCTCCATCATGATTATTTGGTACATCATAATAACTAAAACTTTCTTCTACTATATTTTTAAAACTACTTTTAAAATTTTCTAAATCATGTGAGATTAAAAATCTTGTAAAATCATAATTTCTTAAAGGTCCAGTCTTAAACCAATCTATAACTATATTTTCTAAATTTTCTTTTATTTCTAAATTAGGTATTCTTAATGTTACATCCTTTAAATTTCCAACATATTCCATTGGTGTTAAATATCCACTTAACATGAATAAGGTATAAATATTATCTTTATCTCCTTCTAAATTACTTAAATCTAAATTAACATCTAAATTAATATGTTCTATAGTTCCTGTTTCAAGTAATTTTTCAAAACTATTTAATATTTCAAGTTTATTGTTCAAATTATAGATTAAATTTTTAAGTAAATCTACTCCACCTGTTTTAACCCAATATGGTTTTAATTCTTTATATTTTAAATAATTTAAAATACTCCAAGGATTATAAATTGTTGTTTTATTAAATAAATATCCATCATACCATTTTTTTACATCTTGAAAAGTATTTTCTAAATTATATTCCTTTAATACTTCTTTAACCTCACTTTCTGTAAATCCAAAGTAATTAGAATACATATTATCAGTCATATTATAAACAATTATATTATTTGCATCACTAAACATATTCTCTTTACTTATTCTAGATATTCCAGTTATTATTCCCTTTTTTAAATCATTATTATCTTTAAATGTTGTTACAAATATTTGTTTAATAAAAGTTATTATTTCATCATAATATCCTTTTAAATATCCATTTAATATTGGTGCATCATATTCATCTAATAATACTATAACTTCTTTATTATAATGTTCTTTTAACATTAACATCAAATCTGAAATAGCACTAGATAAATTATTTGTTTTCATATTATAATAATCTTCAAAAATCTTTTTATTAGGTTCACTTACTTTATCACTTGTTAACAAATAATTAAATTTTAAGTATAATTTATAAATAATCTTTTTATATTCATCTATAAATTCTTGATAAGTATTAGTTTTTAAACCTCTAAATGATAATGATATAACTGGATACTTATTCATTTCTCTTAAATATCTATCTTCTTCTTTACTAATATTTAAACCCTTAAATAAATCTTTAATATTAGGATTATCTTTATATTCTATATTAAAATAATAATCAAGCATTGACATATTCAAAGTTTTACCAAATCTTCTAGGTCTTGGAAAACATATAACATCTGATGTATCATCAATTAGTTCTTTAACAAATAATGTTTTATCAATATATAAACTATTTGTTTCTATTATTTTTTTAAAATCATGTGTACCCGCTGCAATAAATTTCATAGTATCCCTTCTTTCTACTAATATAGTATCACAAAATATATAAAAAGTAAATTAGTTATTTAAAATACTTATAAATGTCAATATAAAAAAATTAGAACTCTTTAATTTCCTAATTTATATATTATTTGTATTTCTTAAATCCTTAATGCGAGTTAATAGTCTCTTTCACATATTGCATCAAGACATCTCCATCTTAACTTTTAGTCTAGTATATCTACCTCAACAAGGAACAAAACTGTTTATAGTCTCACTTCTTAAGTATTTACCTAATTATAAGTATCTATAAGCTCGGGCGGGCACCATTAGCATTATTAGTCGGATTATTCGAGCCAAGGTTGCCTTTGTTGTTCACGTTCCAAACGTTCGAGCCCTTATGTTTTGCACCTATATTAATTATATACAATAATAATTAATACCATTGATTACCTCTTTTTCTTTAAATGTTATCTCGGAAAAATAAAAGAAGAACCCTTGATTTAATTGGGTTCTATCTATATTTCCGAGATAATATTAATTCAGAGATAAGAAGTAGGGAGTTGCACTACTTCCATCTCCACTTATAATTTTCACCTCTGATATTAGATTAAGGGTAGGTCGAACACCACTATCGCTGATCACATCATTGCTACCAACATAGCCATCATAACTCAAGTAAGTAACACTATAAGAGCGATCAGAGGAAGGCGACAAAAGATATTCTGTAATATCTTGATTTGTAATTTTTTTTAACCAACTTGTATCTGATACATTTTCATTAAATGAACTTACTCCTAGTATTGTTTCCCAATAATCTGAACTGGCACTAAATCCATAATCACTTGGGTATAATAAGGAAACATTTCCAGACCATGTTGCTTCGTTTCCACCCCATACCTTACATCCACTTATATTTGCATCATTTCCTGTATTTTCGATACAACTTTCGACATCTCTTTCGTTTGCATAGGCTTCTTTTGGTGTATCTTGAATTTTGTATGAGCCACTACTATACTTATAAGTTACAGTTCCCAAGTAATATTTGGTTGCTTTTATCATTTTTTTTGCATTTTTACTTAAGTAACTCATATATCCATCACTTGGTTCTTTTGCTTCTTTATCACTTCCGGCATTTAACCAATATTGTAATCCCGCTGTTGACCAATCATTTTGTTCTGAATAAGAAGTTGGATTTAAACTATTCCAATAAGCAGTAGTATCAGTAATACCTTTTATTTTATAAGTTATCCCATTGGCTTCAAATGTTTCAGGAAATATTCCGTTTAATATTTCATTTCTTACTATTTTTAAGTGTTCTTCTCCACTTTCATCTTTGAATACTCCTACTATTCTCCATTTCTCACAATTAGACTTGGCTGTTTGATATGTTGTACCATCACTACAATTAAAGTATATATAATTATTTACTTCTGATCCTGAATATCGATATTCTTTACATTCTCCATTACTACATACTCCTCCTGTTGTTGGGTCTAATCCAGTGATTCCTCCTTCTTTTCCTATCGTATCTTTAATTACATCATTAGCAGGACCTGGTGTAAAAGGCAATTTATCAGCCGTACTAATATGTATTGTAATATCTGTCTCTATTCTTTTATGAAATAAAGCATATGATTTCTTATTTATTAACATTACAAATACAAAGACTGTTAAGATACTCATTACTGGTAATACTCTTTTTAATACCATTACTATTTTTTCATCTCTACTCATTATTAAACATCTCCTTTTTATATTCCCTTTATTCTAATTACATCATATTAATATTTAAGGGAAATTTCAAATATTTATTTACATAAATACGAAAAAAACACAACTAAAATAGTATTATTATACTATTTAGTTATGTCTTTAATTGTAGAATAATATTATTTATTAAATTATAGGTAGTAACCCCCCCCCATGGTTGACAAATCGTTAACATTTGTATCAAGGGAGTTAGAATAATTTTTGGACAAGTTTTTCCAAG
>CANQJD010000019.1 GCA_947624175.1 uncultured Bacilli bacterium | reverse complement strand
CCTCTTGTTTAACTTTGTAATTTACTATTTGTATCTTAGTTAGTAACCCCCCCCATTGTTTACTCTATGTTGACAAGTCAAATTTAATACATTAACAATATTTTTCATATGGGGTTCACTCCTTTCTATCTATGAGTTAATCTTATCATGATACTTCTAGAATTACAACTATTTTTGGATTAATTTTTCTCTACTTGACACTTATAATGTAAAAAGATTAAGTATTTCTACTTAACCTCATTATATTCTGTTAATTTATCAAAAGTCTTTCGAACTTCAAGGTCATATTTCATCATTTCGCGTCCTCCAAGTTCCTTCTCGATTTCTTCTTTCTTAGCATTATAAGTTTTAGCCATTTTTTCTAATTCATCATCGATATCTTTATCAGTTACTTCGATTTTTTCTAAAACTTTAATTTCTTCTAGAATTAAACGATATAAAACATTCTTGAATGCTTCTTTTTCAAGTTGACTTCTTAAATCTTTTTCAGTTGTTTTAGTAAATTGATAATATAAATCTAATGTAATTCCTTGATATCTTAAGTTTTGTTCAGCTCTTTCGATTAATCTATCAACTTCTTCTTCAACCATTTCTTCAGGAATATCAACATCTGTATTCTTAGAAATAGCATCCATTAATTCATCAACAAATTTATTTTCAATATCTTCTTTCTTATGAGTTTCTAAATGTTCTTTAATACTATCTTCTAAAGTTTCTTTAGAATTAACTCCTTCCATACCTAAATCTTCAAAGAATTCTTCATCAAGATCTCTATTCTTTTTAACTTTAATTTCATGAACTTTAACTTTGAAAATTGCATCTTTTCCTTTTAAATTTTCAGCATGATAATCTTCAGGGAAAGTAACTTTAATATCTTTTTCTTCCTCTTTATCCATACCAATTATTTGTTCTTCAAAACCAGGAATAAATGTTCCACTTCCAATTACTAAAGAATAGTTTTCAGCTTTTCCACCATCAAATGGAACTCCATCAATTGAACCTTCATAATCAATGATAACAGTATCTCCATCACTGGCTTTACCATCTTTAACCACTAGTTCAGCATAATGTTCTAATAAATGTTCAATTTCATGGTCAATTTCTTCTTTTGTAACTTCTAATTTATCTTTCTTAATTTTTAAATCTTTATACTTTTTAATATTTAATTCAGGTTTAGTAATAATTGTAAAGGCAAAAGTAATTTTATCTTTATCTACTTCTTTAATATCAACTGTAGGTTTAGCAACTGGTTCTAATTTATTCTCATCAAGAGCTTTATCATAAGCATCTTGCACTACTATATCTGAAGCATCAAAGAATAATCTTTCTACTCCAAACTTTTTAACATACATTTCATATGGTACTTTACCAGGTCTAAACCCATCTACTTTAATATCTTTTTTGTTCTTATCATAAGCTTTCTTTAAAGCTTCTTGCCATTTCTCTCCTTCAATTGTAATTACTATTTCATGTTTATTTTTCTTATTTTTTTCCATAATCTCCTCCAACACGTGATATTATACCTTATTATTCATAAGTTTTCAAGCAAAATTTGTAAAAATTAACCTACTTTTACAAACCTAGCAATATCTTCTACATAAGTATCTGAAACAATACCATATCTTGGTAAAGCCATTTTATTACTTTCTAAAGTTATTCTCTTTCTTCCTCCAGCAAAGGCCATCGTGAATCCTGCTTCTTTAAGTACTTCAATAGCATAATCATTATATTCAAAGAATGGATAACAGAAAACGGTTGAACCATTTAATTGTTCTCTACTCTTTTTTAAATCTTCAAGTAGTTTTTCTTTATCCATACATTTTAAAGGACTACCTTGTCCTCCTGGACAAACACCTCCATTATGAAGGTTATAAGTATGAGAATGAATCTCGATACTAGGTGATTCATAATTTTCAGGTTCTCCGGCTATACCAATCAAGAATAAAGTTGCATGCATATTATATTCTTCTAAAGCCTTAATAGATGCTGATGTAAAGTAACCATCATCGATTGTAATAACTACAGTTTTATAAGGTAATTGAACTTTTTTATCTAAAAACATTTCAACATCCCTCATCGTAGCTGTATAATAGCCATTATCTTTTAAATATTGTAAATGACTCTTAAATTGAGTATCACTTATACAAATCGTAGAATTAGCTTTTAAACATCTATTTTTTTCATCTTGATTATTAGCATCATAAACAAAATGATAAACTAAAGCCGCAAAAGATTCGGTATGACCTAAATCCGTATTTTTATTTTCTACTACTTCTCCACTATCTTTCTTGACATAATATAATTCGTCATCAATTACTACTCCATAAACATTCTCTTCTTTAATCGTAATTGGTAAAGTATAACTGTCATTGATAGTTGCAACTTCAAGTTTTGTATCTAAATCAGAATATAAAGTTGTTTTATCTTTAGTTTTAATACTTTCATTATAAGGAACATAATTTAAATAAAAAGTATCTTTTTCTTCTTTATTTTCTTCTTCTCCTTTATCTTCTTCAATATCTTTATAATCTATATAATAAGATGTATCTTTAATTTTAAAATAACCATCCTTCAAGTAATCATCACTTAGAAGTTCTAAAGACATATTTTTCTTGATATTACCCCATTCAGTGATTTTATCATCAACTACTTTATATAGTTTTTTACCACTCATAGTTATTACTTTATCATGAAAATAATCTTCATAATTAATAACTTCTTCTACTTTATGTTTATTGTTTCTATTAGAAACATATAAACTTAAAACAATCGAAGCAACAGATAAAACCACACAAGTTAAAATCACTAAAAAAACCTTACTCCGTTTTCTTAATTTTCTTTTCTTATACTTAGGCATATTAACTCCTCCTACCTTCTTTATTATCTATTTAATTATATAATATTAAAAAAAAAATAGCAATAAAAATTGCTATTTTCGAAACTTTATTATAATTCTTAAAGTATTAATAATTGTTAAAACGGTTACTCCGGTATCAGCAAAGACAGCAAACCACATAGAAGTAATACCAAATAGACTTAATAAAAGAATAATTATTTTAACACCAAGTGCAAAGATTAAGTTTTCTTTAATAATTAAATTAGTATATTTACTAATATTGATTCCTAAAGGTATTTTTTCTAAATCATCGTTCATGATAACAATATCACTTGATGAAATCGCAACATCACTACCAATTCCCCCCATACTAATTCCAACACTTGCTCTTTTTAAAACGGGTGCATCATTTATTCCATCTCCAACAAAACAAGCTATTTCTCCCCTTTCTAACTCTTCATATTTTAAGAATTTATCTTGAGGAAGCATTTCAGCATACACATCATCGATTTTTAAACTATGAGCAATTGACTCGGCTGTTTCCTTTTTATCACCTGTAAATAAATAAGTTTTGATACCCATATCTTTTAATTTTGCAATAACATCTAAAGCATTCTTTTTAATACCATCATCTATATAAATTGAAGCTACATGTTTTGAATTAATATTTAAATGAAGAGAAACATTATAATCACATTCATCATCACATACTTTTTTAGTTCCAATTTTAATTAATTTCTCTCCTATTTTATAAGATATTCCAACCCCACTTATCTCTTTATAATCATGAACATCTTTCGTATTTACTTTTTTATTACTTAATTTCATAATAGATCTTGCAATTGGATGATTAGAAAATGATTCTCCTTTTCTTAATATTTCTATTATTTCTTCCTTAGTATATTTATTATCATGAACTTCTATATTAGTTACCATGAATTCTCCGGTTGTTAAAGTACCAGTTTTATCAAAGATTATTTTTTTCATTTTAGATAAATTATCTAAAAAGTTACTACCTTTAATTAAGATACCATTTCTAGATGAGGCACCTATTCCTGTAAAATAAGATAAAGGAACAGAGATAGCTATAGCACAAGGACATGAAATAACAAGGAATGTTAAAGCTCTATATAAACTATCTTGAAATGAGATTTTAAAAATTGGTAAAATTAAGAGAACTAAAATAGCTAATACTAATATAATTGGTGTATAAATTTTGCTTAATTTAGAAACCATCGTTTCAACATTTGCTTTTTTATCACTAGCATTTTCAACTAATTCTAAAATTTTAGCAACAGTTGAATCTTTATAATGTTTTTCACATTTCATTAAAATAACTTCATCTTGATTTATATAACCTGATAATACTTTATCATTCTTTTTAACTTCAATTAATTCGGATTCTCCCGTTAAACTACTAGTATCAAATTTAGTTTTACCTGAAATAACTGTTCCATCAACCGGAACTTTTTCTCCTTTTTTAACACATAAAATATCTCCAACTTTAATATCATCAACAGATATTTCAACTAAATTATCTCCAACTTGTAAATTAGCATAATCTTGTTTTAAAGTAAGTAATTCATGAATCGAATTTCGCGTTTTATTAACTGCTTTTTCTTCTAATATTTTACCAAGTAAATATAGTGTTGCAACCATCAATCCTTCCATATGAGCACCTATAAATAAGGCTCCAACGGAAGATATACAAATAAGTAAATTTTCATTAATGGTATGACCTTTAATTAACATCTTTATTGCCTTTTCAAATGGTTTAAATAAAACAACAATATAAGCTAAATATATAAAAATTTCATGATATGGAAATTTAAAACATCCAATTATGGTAAGTATTATTGTACCAATTAAAAAATATAAATTAAATTCTCGAACCTTTTTTTCTTCACTTGTTACTTTAACACCTGGTTCTACTCTATCAATTATTTTATTAATTAAAGAAATAGTTTCTAAATCATTAAGTGATGTTTCATAACTAATTTTAGATGTAGCATAATTAATAACAACATTTTTTAAATGTTCATCTTTATTTAATGTATCTTCAATTTTTTTAGCACATGCAGCACAATCAAGTCCTACTATTTTATAAGTATATTTTTTCATTTTAATCTCCTAAATAATTCCATAATCTCATCAATTGTTTCTAATTTATTATCTTTAATATCAGTAACCATACAAGTTTTCATATGATGAGAAAGTATCTCTTCTCCTAATTTTTTTAAAGCTTCATTTGCTGCTGATATTTGAATTAAAATATCATCACAATGTCTATCTTCCTGAATCATTTTACTAATTCCTCTTATTTGTCCTTCAATCCGATTTAATCTTTTAACACAATTATTTATATCTTCACTACTTCTATGAGTTACTATCTTGCATCTTTCTTTTTCCTTTTGCATTCATATCATCTCCATATATAATATTATACCCTATGGGGGTATATGTCAAGAACAAATTAAAAAATAAGAACTAAGTTTTCCTTAATTCTTATTTACTATCATTAATAAGTTAATTGATATGGTCTATCTACTGTCCCGTCTCCATCTATTATTTTGACATCAGATATCAGATAAAGGCATGGACGTACACCATAAGCAATGCTACCGATGACATTATTCCAATTCACAAAATTATCGAACATGAAAGCCACACCACTAAAGTACTCAGAAAAAGGAGACAAAAGCCACTCATGAATAGTATTCGCTGTTTTAAACCAACTTGTATCACTTATCGATGAGTATTGCGATAACGCAGTTGTCCAGTTACAACTATTGACTGTATATCCATAATCACTTGGATACATTAATGCTATATTTCCATTCCATTCTGCTTTATTTCCTTCCCAGATATCTCCTCCATTACATTTTCTATCATTATACAAAGCATCTGCACTTGGAGTACATATTGCATTCCCTCTTTCATATGTATAATTTGTTATTGTGCTTTTTGTGCCATCAAAATTTCCCAAATAATATTTGCTTTCTTCTATCATACTTTTGGCAGTCATAGATAAATTTTCATAATATTCAGTATTCAAATTATTTTTTAATAATGCAGTTGTCCAGTCATTACTACTCCTATCCCATACTGATCTATTTGAGATTTCATTTTTTACTATCTTTATATGTTCTGCTCCACTTTCATCTTTAAATATTCCGAGTATTCTCCATACTTCACAATTATCTCCATTTTGTTCTTTTCCATCTTGACAATTAAAATAGATATAATTATTTACTTCTGGTCCTACATATCTATATTCTCTTATTTCTTGTTCACTATTTTCTTGATATAATGTTCCGTCAGTATTTATGGCTACTAATCCTCCATTAAAACCAGGCTCGGTACAGGTATCAGTTATATTACTTACTACTTTTTCCTTAATTGTATCAGTTGCTTGACCTTCATAAATAATATCATATTGTTCTCCTTCTACTCTTATCTTTCCAGAGAAGGTTCCTCCTGCTTTTTCATAATAATAATCTATCCAGAATACTAATTTTGCTTCTATCTTTGCTCCTGATGCAAATTGTTCTATAATATGAAAATTATTTTCACTATCTAAATTTCCTAAATTATCAACTTTAATCTCTTCATTATCAATATATAAAGCATATCTAATAGCACTTAAATCAATAGTACTATTAAGTATATCAATACCTATTTTTAATCTAAGTGGTATTTTACTTATATTCTCTACTGTAAATATATAAGGGTCATTTTGCTTTCCTATTTCATCTGCCATTGGAACTGTATTTTGTAAATTTATACTTGGACTTAATTCCTTAAAATCTATATCTACTAAACCTGATGTAATAGTATTTTCTCTTTCATCGTTAAAACGATAGACAAAATAAATGGTTGCTAAAGAGATTCCTAAAAACATAAATATAGTTAGGAACATAAAAAACATTTTCTTTTTATTATTCTCTTTTAGTTTTTTTATTGGTTCATATTCATAATTTCCCATAATAAAACTCTCCTATTATCTATATAATACCACATTTTTCTTAGTTTGATATAAAAAAGTGTCAATTTTTTTATTACTTGACACTTTTATTAACACCTAAATCCATTATATTCATTTGAGTATTAACAACCATTAAACTCATTCTTTCAATTGCATTTTCAATTTCTAAACGATCTTCTTTATATTTATTAAGTTCTTTATAATAAAGTTCTGTGAAGGCATCTTCTTTTTTAAATTTTCTATTTTTATTTTGCATATATTTTGTGTATAAATTAATTAATTTTTCACGTTCTGCTGTATTCATTTTAGAAAAATAATATCTTCCATATCTATCTTCTAAAGTCTTAACATAATCAATATAAGGTTTATAAAATAAATTATTTTTTTGAATGATAATAGTTTTTTCTACAAATTCTCTAGCTTTATCTATTGAAATTAAAGATGAAGTTGCAAATAATTTTGTAAATTCTTCTCTTTCTTCAGGGGTTGCTAAAGCTAAATAACCATCTCCATATTTAATTTTCAAACTATTTAAAAATTTATCATAATTTTCTCTCATAAAACCTACTTTCTTTTATCTAATTCTTTAATTAATAAATCATTAGCAATCTTTGGATTAACACTTCCATGACTTTCTTTCATAACTTGACCCATCAAAAATTTTAAAGACCGTTCATTTCCACCTAAATAATCGGATACTACTTTTTCGTTATCATTTAATACTTTATTAATAATATCTAAAACTAATTTATCATCAACAACATTTTCTATACCTTTTTCTTTAAGTAGAGAATCGATATCGATATCTCTTTCCATAACATCTACTACTATATCTTTAAAGTTTTTATTACTAATTAAAGAATCATCTAATTTTTTAACTATTAAACTAAATTTATCTTTAGTTAATTTTGTATCAAAAATCGATTTATTATTTTTATTTAGATATGCACTGATATCTCCAAGTAATAAGTTAGAAGCAGTTTTTAAGTTAATATCTTGAAACTCTTCTAAATAATCTGATAAATCTTTATTAGCAATTAATTTATTACTGTTTAGTAAACTAATACCAGCTTTCAAATATTTTTCACGTCTAACGTGAGCAAGAACTGGAATATCTTCTTGAACTTTTTTAATATGTTCTTTGGTTAAGATAACATAAGGAATATCAGGTTCTGGAAAATAACGATAATCATTACCTGTTTCTTTAACTCGCATTAGAATTGTTTTATTAAGTTTAGCATCATATCTTCTCGTTTCTTCATGTAACTTTTCACCTTTTTCAAGTAACTCTTCTTGTCTTTTAGCTTCATAATCAATCGCAAGTCCGACATTCGTAATAGAACCAATATTCTTAACTTCAACTTTTACACCTAAATTATCATCTTTACTAATGGAAATATTAGCATCACATCGCATAGAACCTTCTTCGATTTTGCAATCTGAAACTCCTGCATAAAGAAGTAATTCCCGAAGTTTCTCTAAGTATAAAACCGCTTCCCTACTTGTATGCATACAAGGTTTGGTTACAATTTCAACAAGTGGTACACCTGCTCTGTTAAAGTCTAATAAAGTTCTCTCTTTAGAATGAATACTTTTACAAGTATCTTCTTCAATATGCATTTCTAATATTTCAATTTTCTTCTTAACTCCATCATCATCGATTTCAACATAGCCTTCGTATCCAATAGGAGTTCTCTCTTCTGTTATTTGAAAGTTTTTAGGATTATCAGGATAAAAATAATTCTTTCTATCAAAATGCATTTTCTCTCTAATGTTACAATTTAAAACAGTTGCTCCTTTGATTGCAAGGTCCAAAGCCTCTCTATTTAAAGTCGGAAGTACTCCTGGATAACCTAAATCGATAATATTACAATTAGTATTAGCAAGATTTCCATAATAATTAATAGATGGTGAAAATAATTTTTCTTTGGTTTTTAATTCCACATGAACTTCAATTCCAATTGTCTTTTGATAATTACTCATCTTGCACCTACTTTCAAATTTAAATTTAATTCTTTTTCAATAAAACTTCCAAGTTGATAGATTTTGGCTTCACTAAATCCTTTCCCCATGATTTGCATTCCAATTGGTAACTCGTCTATAAATCCCATTGGAAGAGACATTGAAGGAAAACCTCCCATATTAGCATGCATCACCAAGATATCATCCATAAATGATCTTAAAGGGTCATCATGATTAATGTTCACGTCATAGGCAACTCTACTACTAGTTGGTCCTAAAATTAAATCATAATCTTCAAAGATTTTTTCAAAACTTTTCTTTAAATCATCACGTATTTGTAAGGCTTTATTATAATAAATTTTAGCATTTTCTCCACTTAAGATATAAGAACCAACCATTATTCTTCTTTTAACTTCTCTTCCAAAACCGGAAGTTCTTGTTTTCTTGTATAAATCTTCTAAAGTATCTTCTTTTAAAGATAATCCATATCTAATTCCATCAAACCTGGCTAAATTACTACTAGCTTCACCCATTGCAATTATTTGATATAAGATGGCTGCTTTATCAATATGATTAACATCAACATAATCTATTTTACAACCTTTACTTGCAAGCATCTCGATTACTTTATTAAAAACTTCTAATACATCTTTATCAACAACATCTGAGACAAAGTAATTAGGAATAGCAATTTTCATATCTTTAATATCTTTACCAATTAATCTTGTAAAATCTTCATCAGTTTCAAAACTGGTTAAATCTTTAGGATCGCCTTTTGAAATAGCATTAAGAAGTAAAGCATTTTCATAGACATTTCTGGTCATTGGTCCAATTTGATCTAGGCTTGAAGCAAAAGCAACTAATCCAAATCTTGATACCCTGCCATAAGTTGGTTTCATACCAACAATCCCATTAAAGGATGCTGGTTGTCTTATAGAACCACCTGTATCACTTCCAAGAGCAAGAGGAGTGAATCTCGCAGCAACCGAAACAGCTGAACCACCTGATGAACCACCTGGAACTTTATTCTTATTCCAAGGATTAATAGGTGCTTTAAAGTAACTAGTTTCACTAGTTGAACCCATTGCAAATTCATCCATATTCGTTTTACCAATAATAATCATTCCTAAATCTTTAATAAGTTCAACAACACTAGCATCATAGATACTAACAAAATTTTCTAAAATATGAGATGCACAAGTACACTTTAAATCTTTAACCATAATATTATCTTTAATCGCAATCGGTATTCCAAATAATAAATTATCAGTAGGAACTTCCATATTTTCTAATTCTAATGCTCTTTTCTTAGCTCCTTCATAATCTAAAGTAATAAAGGCATTAAGTTCATTATCATTGATTCTTTTAAAAGATTCTTCTACTAAATCAATTGGTTTAATCTTTTTATTAACTAAAAGTTCATGTATCTCTTTGATATCTAAATCTAAATAATTACTCATCTTTTAACACCTCAACATCAACACATATAAAATTACCTTTTCGACTAGGAACATTTTTTAATATATCACCATTCTTAATCTCTAAACTATCATTTTCTCTAAATACTGTATCATGACTCCAAGGAGCAATTAATAAATCTTCATCAAAATCATTTAATTCTTTAATTTTATCAATCTCCATAATCATTTTCTTTAATTCAACTTGATATTTTTCAATCTCTTCATCACTTGCTTCTAATCTTGCTAAATCAAGAACATGTAATACTTCGTCTCTTGTTAATTTATCTTGCATTTCTATTCCTCCAAATCTATATGTATTATATAATAAAGTATCTTAAATTACAAGGTTTATTTCAAAGAAAAAGAACTATAATCAGTTCTATTTCAATTTATAATAATAGTTAATTATATTTTCACCATTTATTATTTTTATAGTAATTTCTTTTGGACTTATATATCCTTCATATTCCTTAACTAATCCCGTTACTTCTATTCCTTCTTCTGTTTCATAAGTATTACTATTAACTAACCTATAATTAACTTTATCATCATTCATTAAATAATAATTAACTTGATAAGTTGTTTTAGTACTAGTATTATCACTTTTAGAATCTAAAACTGTATTTTTAAGTGAATAATTTGGATTAACATCTTTCATTGTTGCTATCGAAAAATTATTCTTTTTACTTGTATTAAGTTTTATTGTTTCTCCGTTTATACCAGCTATAGTTGCAGTTTGTAAATTAGTATTATTTACAGTTAATTCTTTCTTTTCAATAGTACAATTCAAAGTCTTAGTTGTACTTAAATCAGAAAAGTTATATCCATCTTGAGCATTTACTGTTACTAAATAAGAACCTGCTTCTGTTGCTTCATTAGTAACATATTGGACATTTTCTCCTCCACTTGCTAGTGTTTGCTTTGCATCATTAAATACTAAATTATTGCAACTTCCAATTGTTGCAGTTTTAGCTAGATTTAAAGCATTTTCTCCAGTTGGAGTATTAGGAGATGTACAAGCAAGAGCATTAAGTTGACAACTATTTTGAGATGGGAATGCAGTTGGCTTACTACATGCTGCAGGGAATTTTTTAGCACAACACATTGTACATTTCTTACCATTTTCTGGATCATTGCGTCGAAGGTTAGTAGCTCTTCCACCACCACAAGTATAACCTGATGCACTACCAGAGCCTTGGAACTTTGTTTCATCAGTGTAATAGTAGGTACCACTACTATAAGAACCTCCACTTCCATACACACAAGATACACCAGTAGTTACACTTTTAGCCTCGGCTGCCCAGTTAGCAGATAATGTTATATCTTCTGTTAAAGTTATAGGATCACCTTTACAATAAGTAGTATTATTACCACTTAAATTTGAAATTCGGTAAACTCTATAAGCAGTTGGAGCAACCCGACATACTGAAGTTGTATAATCTGGAATGGTTGTAGTTTTCGAAGTTTCAGTATTATAAAGCTCTTCTGTAGTTATAAAATCAGCTACACCCGCATTAGATACAATAGTTATATTTAATTTCTTACGAGTAATCGCATAGAAATCTTTAGGACCATTTAAGGTAATAGAACCTCCCGAATCATAGGCAGCATTTGTACTATTTTCATATAATCCCCAACCGAGAATCTCCCAACCATCTTTAGTAATTGTTGGAGCATTAATTGTACAACTATTGTTTCCAACTGTAATGGTACAACATGCAGACCTGCCACTAATTGAAGTAGCTCCATTTTCATAAAAGTTAGCACAATATTGAGCATTTACTTTAACAGTATAAGTTGCTGTTTTATTATTATAATTAGTTGTATCGGTTGGTGTGAAAGTTACTGTAATATTTGAATTTCCGCTTCCATTTCCTGTTACAGTTACTGCTTGGTCTGTATTGGCATTTATATCACCAGTTGTTCCTGGTGAGACGGTGGCAGTTCCAGTTGCACTTGATGCATTTCCGAACTTTCCTTTGACATTGGCTCTTTCATTAAAAGTTATAGATTTACCTACATCAACACTTCCACTTGTAGGAGTTAAAGTTACTACTGGATCAGCTTTGGCTATACTACAACTTTGAGTTTTTGAAGTTGTAGTATCTGAAAATCTATATCCTGAATTAACATTTATTGTTATATTTTGACTTCCAGCTTGTGTTCTTTCATTATTAGTATAAGTTACTCCAACTCCTCCTGACATTAAAGTTTGACTTCCACCATTATAAGTTCTTGATTGACAACTTCCAGTTGATGCTAATAAATAACCGGTTACTGTATAAGTTGCTGTTTTAGAATTATAATTGGTTGTATCACTTGGTGTGAAAGTTACTGTAATTGTACTTTGTCCATTACTAGCACCAGTTATAGTTACTGTTTGATTAGTATTAGCATTTATATCTCCAGTTGTTCCAGGTGAGACGGTAGCAACTCCAGTCGAACTTGATACATTGCTAAATTTTCCTTTGACATTTGAATTTTCTGTAAATGTTATTGTACTTCCTTTATTTACACTTCCACTAGTTGCACTTAAATTCAAAGTTGGAGTAGCTTTATTTATAACTAATTTTCCGGTTTTATAAGTTATTTCATAATTACTTGTTACATCATTTGCTCCACTTTTAACAACTGCTCCACTTGGAGTAATTGTACCATTAGTTGTTGCATTAGTTGTTGAAGGTGTTAAAGATACAGATGTAATATTATGTCCACTGACAAGTCCACTTGCATTTACTTGAGTTGCTCCTGATGCTAAACTTCCACCATAAGTATAAGTTTGATCTTTTGCTGTTATTGTTAATCCTCTTTTTAGTATACTACAACTATATTTTTTAGGAGAAGTTGTATTATCAGAAAATCTATAACCACTTTGTAAAGTTGCTGTTATTTCTTGACTTCCTACTACTGTTCTGGTTGCATTGCTTAAATCCACTCCTATTTGTCCAGTTACTAAATTTTGACTTGTTCCATTATAAACTGGATTGGCACAACTTCCTTGATTTGCTACTTTATAACCTGTTACAGTATAAGTTGCCGTTTTAGAATTATAATTGGTTGTATCACTTGGTGTGAAAGTTACTGTAATTGTACTTTGTCCATTACTAACACCTGTTATAGTTACTGTTTGTTCTGTATTTGCATTTACTTCTCCCGTTAGAGCTGGTGATACAGTTGCAACTCCCGTTAAACTTGATACATTGCCAAATTTTCCTTTAACATTTGATTTTTCTTTAAATGTTATAGTACTTGCAGCATTAACACTTCCACTAGTTGCACTTAAAGTTAAAGTTGGAGTAGCTTTATTTATAACTAATTTCCCGGTTTTATAAGTTATTTCATAATTACTTGTCACATCAACATTTCCATTTTTTATAACCGCTCCACTTGGAGTAATTGTACCATTAGTTGTTGCATTAGTTGTTGAAGGTGTTAAAGTTATATTAGTTACAACATGTGGATTTATAAGTCCACTTGAAATTATTTGACCTACACCAGTAGCTAAACTTCCACCATAAGTATAAGTTTGCTCTTTAGCTTCAATTGTAGCAGCTTTTTTAGCAATATTACAATTCATAGTTTTTTCACTAGTTGTATTATCACTCCATCTATATCCATATTTTAATTTAGCATTAACTGGATAACCTTTAGCATCTATTCCTTCATTATTGCTAAAGATAACTCCTTCGGTTTCTTTTGTTAATATTTGCTTCTCAGCATTATAAGTTAAGTTATTACAATATATACCATTAGAATTACCATCTCCTTTTGGTACTTCTACACTCTTATATATATCATAATCAATTTCTTTAATAGTTACTAAATTAGCATTATTATATACTCTTATTCTTAATTTATATTTACCTATATCTAATTCTTGCTTAATATTAAAACTTGTTGCATTATTTACTTTATGATAATAATCTTTTTCTCCTTCTTTTACTAACGAATATTCTATTGTCTTTATTCCACTTTCATTATCAAGAATATTTTTTATAGTATTATTTATAGTTGCTTTTAACGTTGTTGTTTCTATCTCTATCTTATTATTTGTTCCTATATTTTCTATATCAAAAGTTGGTGAAGTTTTATCTATTAATACTTTTACACTCTTAATTTCAGTATCATTATCCGTTCCACTTCCATAATAATTATAAGTTCCACTTGCTTCTACTGTTACTTTACAAGTTCTAACTTTACCACTTTGATTCATTTCACATGTTTTAGAAAAATTATTTCCTGTTACATGTACTTCTTTTATATCATTTACTGTTTCAAAGGTTAATACAATATTTTTATTTACCCATTTATCCCCTTTTAAATCATAATTTTCCTTAGTATCTTCTACTTGTCCTCTTACATTTAAAGTATAATCAATCTTTTGACTACAAGTATCAGTTTCATAATTTCCACATTTTAAACAAACATAATATTTAGTCTCATCAAGACTATTCTTATATGCTCCTACATAACTATCATTTAAGTTACATTCTTCTCCATTAGAACTTAATACATCATCCTCAATATAGTTATTTTCTTTCAAAAAACTTAATGGAACTTGTGCTTGCTCTCCAAAAATACTTGGAGCTTTTTCTTTATTGTAATAAAAATAATCCGTTCCTGAAATAGTCAATGATTCTTCAAGATTTCTGTAATAAGTTATGTCTATTTTATCACCTAATCCAATATAAGCAACTACAGCAAGTCCTAAGACTATTGCTAAAACAACAATTACTGTCAATAATTCAACTATTGTAAAACCTTTTTTTCTTTCCATATTAACTCCTTCTATTTATCTTAAGTTAATTATATAATTTATTTTTTTATTTTTCAAGTAAAACCGATAAAAAATAGAACTTACTATTTTCAGTTCTATTTCAATTTATAATAATAGTTAATTACATTTTCACCATTTACTGTTTTTATAGTAATTTCTTTTGGACTTAAATATCCTTCATATTCTTTAACTAATCCTGTTACCTCAACTCCTTCTGAAATTTCAGTAATAGTACTATTAGCTAAACTATAATTAACTTTATCTTGATTCATTAAATAATAATTTACTTTATAAGTTGTTTTTTCTTGAGTTGAACTATTAGAATCAGAAACTGTATTTTTAAGCGAATAATTTTGATTAACATATTTCATTGTCGAAACTGCAAAATTATTATTTTTATTTGTTTCGAGTTCTATTTTTTCTCCATTAACACCAATGGCTGTTGCCTGATTGTTACTACTATAATTTACAGTTACATTTTTCTTATCTACACTACAATTTAATATTTGAGTATCAGAACCATCAGAAAAAACATAACCATTATTTGCTTTAGCAGTTACATAATAATCACCAGCATTAGTAACTTGATTATCTTCATATTTGATATTACTTCCACCACTTGCTAAGTTTTGTGTTTCTCCATTATATACTAAATTATTACAACTTCCAACCGTTGCTATCTTAGCAGTGCCATTGGCTACTGCTGTTGGTGCCACTTTAGTACAAGAAAGAGCATCAAGTTTACAACTATCGTTTGATGGAAATGCACTTGACCAATCCAATCTACTACTACTAGCAGTACAAATTGTACATTTTTTACCACCTACCTTATCATATTCTACATTTGTAACTTGCTTTTTACAGGTATAACCAGAAGCACTACCACCATTTTTAGTTGTAGAACTCTCTGTTAGATAATAGTTATGAAAATCATGGTTACCATATACCCCTCCTTTACCATGTACACAAGATGCATTAGTTCTTATATACCTAGCATTTGTACGCCATAAGGCATATAAAGTTAAATTATCAGTTAAAGTTATTGAATCGCCACTACAATAATTTACAGAGCCATTAGTTGTCGTTGATAAACCTTCAATCTGATAAACTCTATTTGTATTTGCTGATACTTTACATATACTGGTCGAATAATTTGGAACAGTTACAACTGCAGATGTTGATGTATTATAAACACCTCCAGAATCAGTTAGTGTACTAGTAACTCCTGACATATTTGGGGCTATAGTTAATGTTAAATTTCTATAAGTTACAGCATAAAAATTTGTATTAGGTGCTGTTAAAAGAATTTGTCCACCTGAAGTATAAGCTGCTGATGTACTATTACTAGATGTTCCCCAACCAACAATCGTCCAATCATCTCTTGTTATAGTAGGTGATGTAATTGAACAATTTTTTTGACCAGGTGCAACTGTACAACATGCTGAATTACCACTAATTGATGTAGCTCCATTTTCATAAAAATTAGCACAATATTTCGCATTTACAGTAATTGAATAAGTTGCTGTTTTATTATTATAATTAGTTGTATCACTTGGAGTAAAGGTTACTGTAATGTTTGTATTACCACTTCCTTGTCCTGTTACAGTTACTGCTTGGTCTGTATTAGCATTTATATCCCCAGTTGTTTCTGGTGAGACGGTTGCAATTCCTGCCGAACTTGATACATTTTCAAACTTTCCTTTTATATTGGCTTTTTCTTTAAAAGTTACAGATTTGTCCATATCAACTATTCCACTTGTAGGAGTTAAAGTTACTACTGGATTGGCTTTTGCTATACTACAACTTTGAGTTTTGGAAGTTGTATTATCTGAAAATCTATATCCTGAATTAGCATTTATTGTTACGGTTTGACTTCCCGCTTGAGTTCTTTCATTATTAACATAACTTACTCCAACTCCTTCTGACATTAAGGTTTGACTTCCCCCAGTATAGGTTCTTGATTGACAACTACCAACACTTGCTATTTTATATCCCGTTACACTATAAGTCATACTTGTTGCATTATTATAATTAGCTGTATCACTTGGAGTAAAGTCTACTGTTATAGTTGCACTTCCATTACTTACTCCTTTAACACTTATGGTATTTCCAGATACACTTACGGTTGCAACTCCAGTATTATTTGATGTTGCTTTATAAGTTCCACTTACGTTAGGATTTACACTTCCTGTAAATGTTATAATTGAACCTTCATTAACACTTCCACTAGTTGCACTTAAAGTTAAAGTTGGAGTAGCCTTTAAAATTTCATAAGCTTTGGTTGTATTTAATAAATTATAATTCTCTTTTATACCTTGTCCTCCACCTACACTATTTAAAGTTACAGTTGAAGTATATTTTCCAGCATTTGTTTCTTTATTATTAGTTATATTTAATGTTTCACCATTAACTCCACTTACAACTGTTGCAGTTGGCCCTTGCTCTTTTCCATTATAGATAAATTCTGTTCCTCCTGACCAAGTTACTTCAACATTTTTCTTTTCTATACCACAAACTATTGTTTTATTTCCAGTTGTTCCATCACTCCATCTATATCCATATTTTAAAGTTGCATTTATGTTATAATCTCCAGCATTTAATCCTAAATTATTATTAAATGTAAATCCTTCTTGCTCATTTATTAATATTTGATTTTCACCATTATAACTTAATTTATTACATAATTCACTAGTAAGTACAATAGTTTTCTTATATATATCATAATCAATTTCTTTAATAGTTACTAAATTAGCATTATTATATACTCTTATTCTTAATTTATATTTTCCTAAATCTACTTCTTGCTTAATATTAAAACTTGCTGCATTATTTACTTTATGATAATAATCTTTTTCTCCTTCTTTTACTAAAGAATATTCTATTGTCTTTATTCCACTTTCATTATCAAGAATATTTTTTATAGTATTATTTATGGTTGCTTTTAACGTTGTTGTTTCTATCTCTATCTTATTATTTGTTCCTGTATTTTCTATATCAAAGGTTGGTGAAGTTTTATCTATTAATACTTTTACACTCTTAATTTCAGTATCATTATCTGTTCCACTTCCATAATAATTATAAGTTCCACTTGCTTCTACTGTTACTTTACAAGTTCTAATCTTACCACTTTGATTCATTTCACATATTTTAGAAAAATTATTTCCTGTTACATGTACTTGTTTTATATCATTTACTGTTTCAAAGGTTAATATAATATTTTTATTTACCCATTTATCCCCTTTTAAATCATAATTTTCTTTGGTATCTTCTACTTGTCCTCTTACATTTAAAGTATAATCAATCTTTTGACTACAAGTATCAGTTTCATAATTTCCACATTTTAAACAAACATAATATTTAGTCTCATCAAGACTATTCTTATAAGCTCCTACATAACTATCATTTAAATTACATTCTTCTCCATTAGAACTTAATACATCATCCTCAATATAATTGTTTTCTTTCAAAAAACTTAATGGAACTTGTGTTTGCTCTCCAAAAATACTTGGGGCTTTTTCTTTATTGTAATAAAAATAATCCGTTCCTGAAATAGTCAATGATTCTTCAAGATTCTTATAATACGTTACATCTATTTTATCTCTTAATCCAATATAAGCAACGACAGCAAGTCCTAATACTATTGCTAAAACAACTATTACCATTAGCAATTCAACTATTGTAAAACCTTTTTTTCTCTTCATATTAACTCCTTCTATATTATCATAAACTAATTATATAATTTATTTATTATTTTTTCAAGTAAAATCAATTAAAAAAAGATACTTTTTTCAGTATCCTAATTTAATTGTTATTATTCTGATTAAATTCTTGAATTATATTATAAATTTTCTTAATCTCTTTATAATCCTTACTTTCTTTATACTTTTCATTAATTAATTTTTTTAAATCTTCTTCTCTACTTGATTTCTTAATTCTTTTTAATTTATTTTCTAATTGTTCTTTTAATATAACTATTCCTTCTTCATTAGTTATAAAATGATCACTTTTAATATTCAAAATTCCATAGTTACTTTCTTTTTTAAATATTTTATTTTTAGTATCTTTAAAATAATTATATAAATATCCATGTTTATAATTTTCATATATCAAGAAACTATATATTAAATTTTCAATTTCCAAATTTTTACTTTTAATTAAATAATTATATTTATTCTTAAATTTAGCATAATTAACAACAACATATTCTTGAAAACGATTATCAAAATTTTCTTTCTCTTCTCTCTTTAATTTAATTGATGCTAAATTTAATTTCTTTACCAAATAAAGAATAATTAATAACCAAATAAAGTTTTTAAATATATCCATATCTATAAAGCATTATCTACTTTAATTAAGAATGTATAATAAATTATATGAGCTATAATTAAAGTTATAATCATACTCTTATAATAATTTTTTTCATTAGCCAGTAATTCTGTTTTATCAATCAATAAAAGATTTAAGATATCAATTAATAAATAAATGATTAAAAGTAATAAAGTATAATTTTTAATAACGGGTATAATTGCAGCAATTATAATCATATAAATATTAGGTATAATAATTAAATCTGAAAGACTAGTATCTTTTCTTTTGATATAAGTCATGATTAAAAATAAGATTAAAGCTAATAATATAGTTAATAAAATATATAGAATATTCATGAATATCCCCCCTCGAATGTTTATTATTATATAATAATTTATAAAAAAAAGCAACCGAAATTGCTATTTTTTAATAGTTATAAGTTGATTTATTAAATAATTATAATCACTTAAAGTTAATTCATTTTCTCTAAATTTAACTTCATCATAAATCTTCTTAATTTTTTCTTCATCTTGCATATTATTTTTTAAGTCTTCAATATCTAATAAAATATTTTGTAAATAATTATTATCATCAAAAACTACTTCCATTGATTTATCTATATTAGTTTCTAATTTCTCATCATGAACTTTAAAAATTGAATCATAAGAACTAAGAGTTATTTTAGGTTCCACTTTTTCTTCTTCATTAGTAATTACAAGTGTATCTTGATTATTCTCAATTTTAATATTATCAAATGGATTAACTTTAGTAATTACTTCTGTTAAAGTAGTATCTTGTATATCTTCTTCTAATTGTTCAATTTTAGTTTCAGGTACATCACTAATTCTAAAGTTATCAGTTAACATCTTCATTTGTTTTTTCATAGGTACAATGTCTAAATAATCATTAAATTTATTATGACTTTCTGGTACCTTTTCTTCTTTAACTTCTGGAATAACTTCCATAACTTTTAAATTTTGAAGTTCTAATTCATTAGAATTTTTAACTAAATTTAAGTTTTTATTCGTAGATTTAGCTACATAAACTCCTCCAACTAAACTTCTTGTTATTTTAATTATTCCAAGCATTAATAACCAAACTACAAATAACTTCATACTAAGTTCTACTAATATTAATAAATCATTATTGGTATAAATACTTAATTGTTCATATACATTAACATTATTTTCTATAACATTATCAATTATTAAATAGAAAATTATATTGAAAATAATGAATGATATAATATTAAATATTTTTAAACCTTTATTATCTTTTTCTGAAAATGTTGATTTAATAATCAAGATATTTACAATTACTAATACTAATATATAAACTGCTAAATTAGGAAAGAATAAGAACAAGAAGATATTATTAATTAAATAATCAAATAATTCTAATATTTCTTTATGGAAAAATCCAATTAAAGTTCCAAATATTCCTAAATAAGCAACTATATATAATATTTTAGTTATTTTTTTATTATGAAATTTTGAAGCTAACATTAAGATTAATATTAAACCAACCGCAGCCACAGCAATAATATTAAGATATTGATTAGCTACTAGAATATTAAAGAATGTTGTAATTTGCTCAAGTAAACTTGCTTGTATCATATTCTTCTACCCCCTTTTATTTTTTTTAGATATCTTTTATATCTTGAAGTTCTAATATATAGACTGTTTGTTTATCACTTTTATTTCTTGTACATGTTACAAGTGTTAATGTTGTTTTATTAGCATCACGATAAATAGCAATTTTCCCAGTTTTGGCTTGTTCATATATATTAACTATTTTATAACTATATCTTTTATTTTGATAGTTAATATAGGCCATATCACCTTTTGATAACTTATATAGATTATGGAAATAAGATAAATAACTATTACCTGAATGAGCTGCTAAAATAAAGTTCCCTTTATCGACATCTGGATAAGTTGACCCTTTAATTATTTGCATATTTCTATCCACATGATTATATGGTGAATCCATTGATAGAAATCCTCGACTTAAATTAATCTTTGGTATTTCAAGTTTACCTATATAATAATTTAAATATGGATCAACATATTCTTCCTCTTTTTGTTCTTCTTCTTGAAAAGAAGAAGCAGATTCCTCAATGTTGTCCACTTCTTCTTGCATTTCATATATTTCTTCTTCTAGCAATAAATTATTCATATAAGAATAAGCATTATCTATTTTTTCATTAAAATAGTTATTTGCTAAAACAAAGATTCCAATCACTATAAGGGTTACCCCTAAGAAAACTACACTATTTCGCTTATTTCGTGTATTTAACATGGTATATTACCAAACCTGTTCCTATTGTAATTAAGATACCAGCTATGATTCCTGTCCATGCACTTACACTCAAGTCTGTCTTTGGTACTTCTACATAAGGAGCATTATACATAACAACACTAGTTATATCTCCATTTTCTTTAACTGTAAAAGTAATTGTTTCTTCACTTAAAATGTAACCATTTGGTGCAATTTTTTCACTTAAAGTATATTCACCAGGTTTTAAACCTTCTATATAATATGGTTCATCAGTTGATACCCATTCATCAATTACATTACCATCTTTATCTTTAATTACTAAAGTTGCTCCTGGTAATTCTTTCTTCGTTGTTACATCTTGCTTACTTATCTTAACTACAGATTCTTTTGAATTATACATAACAACACTTGTAACACTTCCATCATCACGAACCGTAAAATTAATAGTTTCAGTACTTAAAATATATCCTTCTGGTGCAATTGCTTCACCTAGAGTATATTCACCTGGTTCTAGACCTTCTATATAGTGAGGTTCATTTGTTGATACCCATTGGTCAACAACTTTACCATTTTTATCTTTAACCGTAAGCATAGCTCCAGGTAATTCTTTCTTCGTTGTAATATCTTGTTTACTTATTTGAACTTTTGTTTTTGCTTTACTATAATTAAATGTAATAGGTGCAGTTACTAAATCATTTGTAACTTCATAGGATGTAACTGGTGCAATATCTTGATATCTACTATCACCTGTTGAATAATAGTAAGTAACATATGTAACACCTACAGCTTTAACTCTAAAACTTACAGTTCCACTTTCACCATTTTTAATAGTATCAGCAGGAACATAAATTTGGAATTTTTCTCCATCATTAAATGTTGTTTTAACTTCACCTTTTTCATTTTTTAGAATTGTTCCTTTTGGTGCACTTGTAAGTTCTACTGTATAAGTTCCTTTAGTATTTGTTAAGATAACACTAACAGGATCTGATACAAAATATGTTTTTGCAACATTTAAACTCATTACATTATTAGAAACTTTAATAGAAATTGAAGGTTTTACATCAGATGTATTCTTAGCTTTAATTGCTTCTTGAACTAAACTATAAACATAAGCCTTCATTCCAGTTGAATTAGCAGGGAATGATTGACCCTTTCTTATCCAGTTTCTTGTTCCTAAAGTTTTATCATAATATTCCCAAATAGCTGCTTGAGTAATATGGAAGTCTTTTAAATTATCTCCTGTAAATGATCTATTAGGCCATCCATTTTTAAGAAGATAATCAACTCCCTTATCTGTAATAGCACCTTTAGATTTTAAAGTTTTACCAGCTGGAACCCATCTATCATTATTACCTACACAGTAAGCATAAGTCCCATCAGTTAATTGCTTAACATAAAATTCATATCCAAAATATGCATTTTTACCAGTAAATTTGTATAAACTAGATTTCTTTTTCATAGTAATACTACCTGGTGCTGTTGCAGCATTAACATTAATAACGCTAGCACTTGTTACAAAAGTAACCACAACTAGTAACATCAAAATTATTTTTCTTATATTTTTCATATAAATTCCCCCTTTAATAATTTGACGTCTCATATTATACAACAATTCGACAAAAATGTCAACTATTTTCAAAAATTTTCTATGTTCCACTTATTATATGTATTTTTTGCTATCTAAATAACTAAAAGAGACCTATATTATATGAATAGGTCTTTGGTAAATTTTATATACTATCTCCTTTTTATCGCGACTTTTTGCCTTCGGCAAAAAGATATTCATCTCTCATAATTTGATATACCTAACAAAAAATATAATATTTTATGTATCTAAAGATGACCAACTGGCATGCATTCACGTATCGATCTAATATTTTTTTATTGTACCTTCCTAATTGTTGTTTATTGTAACTTTTTAAAAATCCGCTCCCGTTTCCCGAGGTCCTTATTCCGCGAGAAAACCTATTGGCCAGAATTTACAACATATTATCGGGGAACCATGATAATTTTAATTCCCTGATAAAAATATGGTTTCAATTTACTTCCATCTCCACCTATAATTTTTATATTAGATTTTAGATAGAGACTGGGCCGGACACCACTGCTATTGCCCATGTTTCTGTAGTTCACATAGCCATCTACGCTCCAGGAAGTAATAATGACAGAGCTGCAAGAGGAAGGTGACAAAAACCATTCTTCATAATCATGATTTGCTGTTTTTTGTAACCAACTTGTATTTGAGACATCTCCAAATGAGTTAGTTCCTAATTTCGTTTCCCAATATTCTGAACTAGCACTAAATCCGTAATCTGATGGATACAATAATGCTACTTTTCCTTCCCAGGTTGCTTGATTTCCACTCCATACCTTACATCCACTTTCAGTCTCACTTTTTCCAGTATTTTCCACACAACTTTCGACATCTCTTTCATTTATATAGGCTTCTTTTGGTGTATCTATTATTTCATATGTTGGAGAACCTTCATATGTTGTTGTTCCTAAATAATATTTCGTTTCTTCTATCATACTTAAGGTATCACCTTTTAAATAACTTAAATATCCTTTATTGGCTTCCCCCTCAGTTTCATCTTTTTCTGTATTTAACCAATATTGTAAACCAGCCGTTGTCCAGTCTTTATCATCGGTTCCAAATACTCTATTCAAATAGGCATAATCTCCAAAATCATAATGTTCTCTATCTCCATAATTATATTGAATGTCATAAGTTATTGTTCCTATTTTATATTCTTCTGGAAACATATCGGCTGATAAGACATTATCTCTTACTATTTTTAAATGTTCTTTACCATTTTCATCTTTGAATACTCCGAGTATTCTCCATAATTCACATTTACTGCTTGCGTCTTCTTCGGTTGCTCCGGATTCACAATTAAAGTAAATATAATTCTTTATTCCATCATTTCCAGAATATCTATACTCTCTTACTTCATCATCTTTATTTGTTGTTGGAGTATTATCTGCTTTTACTCCAATTACTCCTCCTGTTTGTCCTATGGTATCTTTTACTACATCTGTTCCAATTCCATATTGGATTTCTTTTTCAATCTCTTTTTCATTGAAATCACCAGATACATTTACTTTGATACTTGCATAGACATTATTCCATTCTTCAATTGTATAATCATTGCCTTCGGTATTTCCTATTTTTGTTTCAAATGCTATCCACATATATAATTCATATTTTATTTCTATATTATCTGTTTTTGCATCTATTGTATTTACCCATATTTTTTGTCCTTCTCTTAAATCAGAATAACTTGCATTATCTACAACTACTTTTCTTTCTTCACCCTTTATTTCTACTAATCTAAATCTTAGAAACTCATCTTTTAATCTTGTTTTTGACGCATCCTCTTCACCTTGACTTAAAACTATTTCATACCATATTGGTTTAGGATATTTATTTCGTCCTTCTATTGTAAAATCAAAGTGCTTTGATTCATCTGGTCCATTTGATGGCATAGCATTTGGAATACTTAATCCTAAAGTTTGTTCAGTATACTTCATATAAATATCTCCTGCAACTAGTATCTGATTATCAGTAGTTCTTGAATATGCCCAATAGGCAAATGAAATACCTAATACTGCAATTAACACGATTGCACTTATTCCTGCTATAATTATTCGTCGAGTAGACGGCTTCCGTTCTTTTTCCATAATTATAAACCTCTCTTCCCATTTTTTAAATTTTGTGTGAGGGATATGTACTCCGAACTATCGCTCCTCACGGAACCGTACTTGCGAATTTCCCGCATGCGGCTCTTCATATAATCTTAACTCCCATATATTTACATAAATACTAGGTAATGGTATTTTCAAGTATTCCCATATTCTAAGGTAATCTGCATATTTTATTTTATTCTTTTGTCCTTTTTTCCTTAGAACTCTGTACCATTCATCTTTTATGTAGAGATAAAATTCCATAATCTGACTAAAGTTGCCATTTATTCCATAATAAGTGTAATGTCCGATTATTTTCTTCTTTATCTTTTCTCCTACATCTAGTATAAATTCATGCATATTTTCATGTAAAAATTCCTTTGCTGATGCTTTCTTTTGTTTTAATTTCTTCTTACTTGTTGTAATTACTGGTCTAAACTTTCCAGCTCGAGTTGTTCCATTTTGAAACGTAAATTCTAGAAAGTCAAATGTTTCTTTTGTTCCTTTAAATCTTCCGAATGGTAGTATTCTTGTTTTGTCTTCTGCCAGTTCTAATTTAAATTTCTTCATTCTTTCAATTAAAAATTTGTAAATTGTTTTAGCCTCGTCTTCATATTGACATAGTATCACAAAGTCATCAGCATACCTTATTAGATATGCTTCTCCTTTTAATTTTGGCACTATTGCTTTATGAAACCATAGGTCTAGCACATAATGCATATACACATTGGCTAATACTGGTGATATTAATCCTCCTTGTGGTGTTCCTTTATCACTTTCATGACATTTCATTTCTTCCATTACTCCTGCTTTTAGAAATCTTTTGATATATCTTAAGAAATTCTTATCTGCTATTTCATGTTCTAGAAATTTCATCAGCCATTCATGGTCTACATTATCAAAGAAACCTTTAATGTCACAATCTAATATGTAATTGACTTTCTTTGTCATTAGCAACTTATCTATTTGACTTATTGCTTTATGACAACTTCTTCCTGGTCTAAAGCCATAGGAACAATCTAGAAATACATTTTCATATATTTCATGCAATGTGTCAGCCATCGCTCCTTGTACTAGTTTGTCTTCACATGCTGGTATTCCTAGAGGTCTTAACTTACCATTACTTTTAGGTATGTATACTCTTCTTACTGGTTGTGGTCGATAACTGAATTTCTTCATTCTTTCCACTAAAGTTTCCAAGTTTTCCTCTAGATTTTCCTCATATTCTTCTTTTGTTACATCATCTACTCCTTTGGCTTTTCCACTTT
>CANQJD010000018.1 GCA_947624175.1 uncultured Bacilli bacterium | reverse complement strand
CATCTTTCGATGTTATAGTCTTTTTTTATCATTGCAGTTGGAATAGTCATTTTTCCATAAAACTTTTCCCACTACCATTTAGTCTAACATAGTTTAACCTTAAAATCAATAAAAGAACTAGATTAAACTAATTCTTTTATTTATATCTTTGTATTTTTATTACTACTTATATTTTTTATACATTATAATCACTTTTTTGCATGATATATAATTGACAAATAATATATTATTTGTACCGAAGGCAATTTGTCTTGTCAGGTCTATAACTGATATACAATTTATGTTTTGTGCTTAGCACTTTATCAGTTAGGAGTAAAAGAGAGAAAGCTCTTTTTTCTATTTATAGTTCATGATTTATTATTAAAAAAGAACAAGATTATCAAATCATTATTGATACAATCATTATTAAAATAATATTGACAATCACTACAAATTGTTATATCATTAATTTGTAGAGATTTTCGGTATCCCGTGTGGACCGAAGACTTTTTTAAATATATGAAAAAATTTAAAACAATAGAAGAACAAACAAACAAACAAACAAATAAATTAATTAATTAAAATCAAGTATAAGCAAATGCAAAAAAATCTTATTAAAAAAAGAACTAGCTTAAACTAATTCTTATAAACCTTCTTCAAGATACATATCAAATAACTCTTTAAATCGATTATAATGAACAACTTCTCTTTGTCTCAACCATAAAAGTGGGGCTAAAACATCAGGGTCATCAGTTAAATCAATTAAGTTTTCATATACGGCTCTAGCTTTTTGTTCAGCAGCCATATCTTCCATTAAATCAGCTTTAGGGTCTCCGGTTGTTGAAAAATAAGTAACACTGAAAGGTACTCCATTAGCATCCGTTGGATATAAAGCCTTTTTATGTTCTGCATAATGGCTATCAAGTCCAGCGGCTTTAATTTCTTTAGGAGTTGCATTTTTCATTAATTGATAAATCATCGTGGCTATAATTTCTAAATGTGCAAGTTCCTCAGTTCCAATATCAGTTAATAAAGCTTTACCTCTATTATCTGGCATTGTATATCTTTGATTTAAATAACGAAGAGCTGCTGCTAATTCACTTTGACTACCTCCATATTGGGTTACTAAAAGTTTAGCCATTCTTAAATCTTTTTTCTTAATATTTACAGGATATTGTAATCTCTTTTCATATGCCCACATACTACATCTCCCATGGCCATACATCATGTTCCCAAGCATATGGAGTCTTTGTCATTTCTCCACTTGAAACCTTAAGTGGGCCATATCTCCTTTCATAATCATTCATAAGTTCAAGAGTCATCTTACGATACTTATTAAATAAATTTAATGCTTCCTTATCATTTGGAAAATTATCTAAATATAAACTCAAATCATGAGCAGCAAATGACATTTGCCCAAGATTTAACATAGCTTCTTCTTGTTCACTATTAACTTTTATTTTATAAGGTTGATAGTTTTTATAGCCGTTATACAAGTTTTTAAACATATTACCTCTTGTATAACCTTCATATGGAGTATATAAAGATAATTTATTATTCTCGCTTGATTCATTATAATTATCTAAACTAAGTGGACCATTATTCATATTTTGATTACCTTTAAAGTTAGTGAAATAATCGATTTCATCAAACATATTATAATTCATTTTTTCCTCCTATCACTATAATTTATTAGCATTAAAAAAATAGTTATATGATAAATAACTATTTAACTTAAAATTTTTATATCTTTTATATCTTCGATTTTAATAATTTCATTATCCATAGTAATTATATGATTATTAACAACTCCTGCTATCTGACATTCTTTTTCAGTATTATTAATAATAATTTTTACTTTCGTATTAAAAATATAACTATTTTGATTAATTAATTCTTTTATTTTTTCTCTAACACTTAAAGTATCATAGTTAATACTTGTTTTAGTTTTACTTGGTTTATTATCATTTTCTTCTTTTAGACTATCAAATACTTCTCTATTGTTATGAACTTTATTTAATTCACTTTGATAAATCTTTGGTAACTTCTTCACATTATCACTCCCATTTAATCATATGTTATTTGTATATATTTATTAATTTTTTTCATAATAATAGTATGAAAGCAAATAAAACAAGTTTAAATATTATTATATCTGTAACTATCTTTTTAATCATTAGTGTTTTATCGATTTATACAACAAGAGTCTTTCTAAAAGATGCCTTCCAAAATCTTTATTTAAAACAGTTATTCTTTTATTTAATAGGAAGTGTTGTTACTATTTTTATAACTTATAAAGGTTTTAATCTATTAAAAAGATATCATTTTCTAGTTTATATTGGAGTTAATATTCTTCTTTTAAGTTTACTTATCTTTGGAGTAAGTATCAATGGAAGTCGTTGTTGGCTTTATATTGGTCCCTTTAGTTTTCAACCAAGTGAACTTATGAAAATTAGTTTAATTATTAGTATAGCAAGTATTATCACGAAGTTTAAGCAAAAGAAAGATAAGTCAATGAAAGCGGAATTTATTCTACTTTTAAAACTTTTTATTCTAACTCTTATTCCATCTATCTTAACTTTTTTAGAACCCGATACCGGAGTTGTAATTATTTATTTTTTAATTCTTTTTACTTTAATAATATTTGCTGGTATTAATAAAAAATGGTATATAATTGGAAGTTTATTTTTAATTTTTATTTTAGGTTGTTTCTTCTTTCTTTATTTTTTTAATCGGGATTTATTTTTAAACATTTTATCTTCCAATATATTTTATAGATTAGATAGAATCTTTAATTGGGCAAATAATAGTGGCTTTCAACTTGAGAATAGTTTGATTGCTATATCTGGAAGTGGAATAACGGGATTTGGTTTTAATCAAAATCCAGTTTATTTTCCAGAACCTCAAACGGATTTTATCTTTGCAACTTATACAGCCAATTTTGGTTTTCTAGGAGCCATTTTCTTAATCACGATTATTATTATCTTTGACTCTTCTATCTTAAGACTTGTAACTAAAAAGATTAAAACGATTGATAAATATATTATTGTTGGAATCTTCATTATGCTTTTTTATGGTCAAGTTCAAAATATTGGAATGACTCTTGGTCTTTTACCAATTACCGGGATTCCCCTTCCTTTTATTAGTTATGGTGGTTCAAGTTTAATTTCTTATATGTTCATAATTGGTATTCTTTTAAATATTAATAAAGAACGACTTAAATATAGGAATTAAGGAAAGATTAATAACATAAAATATCTTGGTGATTTATTT
Organism: uncultured Bacilli bacterium; assembly: GCA_947624175.1. Lineage (GTDB taxonomy): Bacteria > Bacillota_I > Bacilli_A > RF39 > UBA660 > RUG591. Next base: position 23,525 of record CANQJD010000018.1, on the reverse strand, counting down.
GCAAAAAGTAATAATTAACCCTGTTTATGGAGGAAATGAATCCGGGACTATATCTGGGAATATTATAGAAAAAAATTATAATTTAGAAATATCTAATAAAATTTATAATAATTTAAAAGAATTAGGTGTTGATGTTTATTTAGTAAGAGATAGAGATATGACTTTAAATGATGAAGAAAGACTTGCAATTATTAATAGTTTTTTAGATAGTGATGATGATGAAGTAATTATTTTATCTAATATGCTTGCAAGTGGGAATGATTCTGGGGCGGAAGTTATCTATGCTCTTCGAAATGATGATAATTTAGCTAGAGAAATTAGTAATTATATTGAAAGTGCTGGTCAAGATATTTTAAAGTATTATCAATTAAGAAACCCAAATGATACAGCCCTTGACTATTATAGTATTATAAGAGACGTTCCAAGTGATGTTGAAAGTATCATTGTAAGTTATGGTTATCCATCAAACAGTTATGATAATAGTTTTTTAATTAATAACCAAGATAGTCTAGCTAAAGCTATTTCAGATGCTATCTATGATTATCTTGAAAGAATTAATATTTATGTTGTAAAACCCGGTGACTCTTTATATAAAATTGCCGAGAAGTTTAATACCACGGTTGATGCTATTAAAGAATTAAATGGACTAACTAGTAATAATTTAGATATCGGAGATGAACTTTTAATTCCAAGACCTAAGTCTCCAAGTAATGATAATAATACAGGTAATAATTTCTTTAATTATACTGTAGAATTTGGAGATACTCTCTATTCAATAGCTAAAGAATACAATACAACTGTTAATGTTATAAAAGAAATAAATAATTTAACAAGTAATACTTTACAAATAGGTCAAGTTTTAAAAATACCAACTCGAATTACTAATGAAGATACTAGTAATTATATAATTTATACAGTTAAATCCGGAGACTCTTTATATAAAATAGCAAGTACTTATGGTGTAAGTGTTGATGAAATTAAAAACTTGAATGGTTTAAGTAGTAATCTAATTTCAATTGGTCAAATGTTAAAGATACCAACTACTACTAATAACCAAACAAGTTATTTAACTTATATAGTTAAATCAGGAGATTCTTTATATAAAATAGCTAATCTTTATTCAACAACCGTTGATGAAATTAAATCTTTAAATAATTTAGTAAGCAATACTTTACAAATCGGACAAGTTTTAAAAATTCCAACTACGACTTCTAATTATATTAGTTATACAGTAAAAGCCGGAGACACTTTATATAAGATAGCAAATTCCTATAATACAACAGTTGCTAGGATTAAAGAATTAAATAATCTAACTTCTGATAATCTATCGATTGGTCAAGTTTTAAAAATACCTAATAGTTAAAAAAATTACTAAACAACTAGTAATTTTTTTAATTTACCCATTTATATTGTTCTTTGTATTTTGTCATAAAAGTATAATCATCAATATCTCTTTGAATACGTCCAATTACAATTCCAGGAAGAACTTTTTGAGTATTAGCAAAAGCAACTATACTTTGATAGTCATATTTATTGTTATTTTTAAATTTTTGATAATCTTCTTCATTAATTAAAATATTTTGAGCAAAACTATCGGCTCTTTTTTCTATTTCACTTTCTACAAAAGAATAATCCATAAATTGATTATGAAAATCTTCATTTAATAAATGAGATATTTCATGAAATAAAGTAAACCAAAAAATATCCGAATAAGATTGTCTAATTGTCATACATAAAATTATCTTATCCTTTTGTTTTTCAATAAATCCATTGACAGGTGCCCCTGTAAAATGCTGTACTATTTCAAAAACAACACCACAATCAGCAAAAATTTCTTTTAATTCTTTTACCATAGTATTAGCATCTTTAAACATTGTATTTTTTATATCATTATATTTATTTGCTAATTTTTCTTTATTAAAAGGTTTATTAATTTTTTCATGAGAAGCCAAATACTCACATAACCTTTTCCAAGCATATAAAACATAAGTATTAACTTTTAATTTTTTAGATGCCCTAAAAGCAACTTGTTGCAATGGTAAATCAGGAATTTTAGTTAAATCAGTTAAATTTAAAAACTTACGCATATTTAAAATTGTCAAAGGCTTAGAATTATTATTTTTAATAATATTATGTTTTTGACAAAAACCAACTATATCTTTTAAATCTTTTAAAATATCAAATTCATTGTCTTTAATATTATTCATTTCTTCAATTTTAATAATTTCTTTATCATATATTCCTTGCAAATTAATCCAAACACTAGCATCTATTCCTAATGCAATTTCTAAACTATAAGCAAATTTATTAGAAATATCTTTTTTGCCACTTATTACTTCACTTATATGTTTTGCAGAATATCCAGTTCTAATTGCCAATTCTTCTTGAGTCATATTTTTTTCTTCTAATGCCTCTTTAATAGTTTCTCCTGGATGTACGATTAAATCAAGGGATAATAAAGTTACATTTTCCTCCATGATAATCCACCACTCCTTTTATATTTATTTTTTGACATATTTTTAATGTCTCTATATCAAAATTATCAACTAATGGTTCCACTAATAGTCTATAATTTTTACTTAAATTTATTCCATAAAACTTTTCTAAATTGCCACTCAAATGATGTGGTTTTCCAATTCCTTGTTTTAAGTATAAATAAAAATTTGAATATGAAGATAGTTCATTAAGCCTTTGCTTAATTTTTATTGCTAATTCAAACCCAACTTTTTTTATTAAATTATTGGAATTATTAATAATTTTTTCTACTTTTTTATCAAGTACAACAAGTTGCAAAACAAATCCTCCTTTCGTAAATTACCTAATAGGTAATTTCTTTTATGTTTTAATTATATAATATTTAAACTTAAATTGCAAGAATAATTTTAAAAAAAATGTATTTTTTGATATACATTCTATTATTATATTTTGATAACTAGGTTTTAAAAATACCAAATAGTTAATCGCAACGTTAACTATTTTTTAAATGAATCTTCCTTCAATAAATTATTTATTCTACCTGATAAGTCTTTATAAATATTTTCATATAAAATATAATCACTTTCAGGTATTTCACTACCAAAATTTTCTAAAAATTGTTTTATTCTCATAATTGCATTTTCAAAATAAGTTATATCTAAATTCTCTAAAGATTCTAAACAAGCATCGGAAATATTTTTTAAAAATGGAGTATCTTCTAAAGATTTTTTCATTAAATTAAATAATTCATCATTGATTAAAGTTCCATTACAAAAATTAGGATTTAAATCAACATCATAATTAGGATGTTCATCTTCATTGACTTCTCCCCATTTAGAATCTCTATCTACATAATATCCAAATATAAATTCTTTAGGTATATATTCTAAATTTCTACATACAATATCCATTATAGACCTTTTAGTATCTTGATCATATCCTTGGATTGGATGAGTGTATCCTAAATATATTTTTTCTCCTTTACTATTTTCAACAATAGATGGATATAAAACAATAACATTAGTTGGATGTTCTTTGGCTCCAAAGTTCCAATTTAATAATCTTTGAGATATCATTTCATTATCAATACCTACTATTCCGATAGCTAAAACATTACCATTAATACTATTATAATTACCAAGTTTTAATCCTGTCTGGAATATTCTTTTAGCTGTTTCTTCTCTTTCATTTAAATTTGAAATATTAATACTATGAACTCCTACTCCAAAATTTTCATAAGGTTCAATTAATTCAATTAATTTATTATCAGCTATTTTTTCCATTTAATTTATCCTCCTATTAATAAATTTATAAAAATAAACTTAAAGATACTTTTTCTTTTTCTTTATTAATATCAATTACATATACATCAACTATATCTCCAACACTTAAGACATCACTTGGATTTTTAATATAGTTTTTAGATATTTTTGATATATGGATTAAACCATCATTATGAAGTCCTATATCAACAAATGCTCCAAAATCAACCACATTTCGAACGGTTCCTTGTAATTTATCATGAAGTTTTAAATTATCAATCGTTAAGATATCACTTCTTAAAATTGGTTTTTCGATGTTATCTCTTGGGTCTCTGTTTGGTTTTTCAAGAGATTTAATAATATCTTCAAAAGTATATTTATCAATACCTAAATCTTCTTTATAAGTAATAGTTTTTAATTTATCACTTAATTCTTTAGTTCCAAGTTCTGATACATCAGAATTAACTTCTTTTAATATCTTTAAAGCATCAGGATAATTATCAGGATGAATATCCGTTTTATCAAGAGGATTATCACCATCTATAACTCTTAAGAATCCAATTGATTGTTCATAGACTTTATCACTCATACCTTTTATTTTTTTAATTTCTTCTCGACTTTTAATCTTTCCAACTTTTTCTTTATAAGAAATTATATTATCAATAACATTCTTCTTTAAACCTGATACATAAGAAAGAATTGAACTTGAAGCATTATTAATATTAACTCCTACTTGATTAACAATTTTAGAAACTGTAAAATCAAGAGACTCTGATAAATCTTTAACGGGAACATCATGTTGATATAACCCTACTCCAATACTTTTAGGATCGATTTTAACTAACTCCGATAAACTATCTTGTAATCTTCTTGCTAAACTAATAGCACTTCTTTTTTCAACAGTTAAATCAGGAAACTCTGCAATACCAAGTTTACTAGCTGAATAAACACTTGCTCCAGCTTCATTGACAATTATATATTCAACTTTTCTATCTAATTTTTTAATTAAATTGGCTACAAATTCTTCATTTTCACGACTGGCTGTTCCATTTCCAATTGCAATTATTGAAACATTATGTTTATTAATTAAATCTGTAATCACTTTCTCACTCTCATCTATCTTATTATGAGGAGGTGCTGGATAAATAACTGCAATATCTAAAACACTTCCGTTAGGAGATACAACAGCAACTTTAGTTCCCGTTCTATAACCTGGGTCTAAAGCAAGAACTGTCTTATCTTTAATAGGTGGTGTTAATAATAAATGTTCTAAATTTTGACTAAAATTTTTAATAGCACTTACGTTAGCCATCTCTGTAATACTACTTCTAATTTCTCTTTCAATACTTGGTAAAATTAATCTATCTAAACTATCTTTAATCGCAAGTTTTACAATATCACTACTCTTAGAATTTTTATTTTTAATAACTTTATCTTCTAAATAATTTTGTAAAACACTTTTATCATAATCGAAAGAAACAGTTATTACTTTTTCATGTTCAGCCCGATTAATTGCTAAAACCCGATGGGCTTTAATACCTTTAACTTTTTCATTATAATCATAATACATTTCATAGACTTTATCAGTATCAGGATTATTCTTTTTAACTTTTGTTTTAAGTATGCCATTTCTTTCAATATAACTTCTAATATATTTTCTAAATTTAGCATTATCACTTATCTCTTCTGCAATTATATAACTTGCACCCATTATAGCATCTTCTTTAGTTTTAACATTTTCATTTAAGTATTTTAAGGCTTCGTTTTCAATATTTGTATTATCAAATTTCATAATCGTTTTAGCAAGTCCTTCTAACCCATTTTTAATTGCTTCACTGGCTTTTGTTTTTTTCTTTTCTTTATATGGTAAATACAAATCTTCAACATCAACTAACTTTGTACATTTTAATATTTCTTCCTTTAATTCAGGAGTCATCATATCTTTTTCTTCAATTAATCTAATAACATCAAGTTTTCTATTATATAAATTTTCTTGATATTTATACATTGTTTCAATAGCTCTTATTTTTTCTTCATCCAATGCTCCTGTTACTTCTTTTCGATATCTAGCTATAAAAGGTATTGTATTTCCTTCCCCAAGTAACTTAACAACTGCTTCTACTTGCCTTTTACTAATTCCTAATTCCATTTCTAAAATTTTAATTATATCATCATTCATATTCTAACCTCACTTAATTATTATAAAGAATATCCCATTAAAAAAGCAAGACTTTTTTACTATCTTGCTATATTTTTAATTAATTACATTGATAGAAGGTAAGGTTGAGTTTCTGTTCCATTACCTGATGTTACTTTAACTTTTGAAGATAAAGTTAAAACAGGTCGAATCGTATTGTCATATTCATCTTCATCAGCAGTATAAGTAAGAAAAAGACGACCAGCAGTTGAATAAAAATCAATATCTGCAACAATCTTTTTTTCTATTGAAGATGGTGAAATTGCCAAAGAAATAGCTTTCTCAACCTCTTGACTTGGATTTAAATCTTCTATCCAACCACCAGCCAAATTTTTATTCCAATTGTTAGAAATACCACTAAAACCCAAATCACTTAAGTACATCAAACCTACTAAACCTTTCCAAGTTGCTTTATTTCCATACCAAATATTACAATTATTATTTGTATATGAATTACTTGTTACAGAACTATCACATTCTATATTTCCTCTTTCATGTATATATGCAGAGAGCGTAGTATCTCTATCTTGAACAAAAGTACCTCCCCCTATATATTCTGAATAAATGTAAACATTTCCTAAATAATAAGTTGTTTCTATCAACATTTTTTTAGAATCTTCACTTATATAATTCAAATAACCTTTATTTTGACTATTATCATCATGTTCAGTATTCAAATAAAATTGTAACCCTGCTGTTGTCCAATCACTTGGCCCATTATGATATTCATCATCTGTAATTTCAAGATAATTCCAAAATGCTCCATCTCCAAAATTTTTGTCATCATTATTTTTGGTAAAACTTCGTATTGAATATTCTGTTCCATTAATTATATATTTATCTGGAAAATAATCTCCTGTTAAATTATCTTTTTTTACTATTTTTACATATTCTTCTTCATCCTCTTTAAATACTCCAATTATTCTCCATAACTCATTATTAAATTTGACATAATTATTGACAGTATTACCACTATACCTATATTCTCTTATAGTTTCATTATTAGTTTCATTATATAATGTTCCATCAGTATTTATTGCAACTAATCCTCCATAAAAACTTTCTTTACTAGATTCTTCATATTTTACAAGTTTAGATTTTACTTCATCAACTAAAGTTATTTTATCATCTTCTTCCAATTCTTTTTCATTGAAGTCTCCTGCTACATTTACCTTGATACTTGCAAAGATATCATTATTCCAAGTTTCCATATCATAAACTGCATCACTGGTATTTCCTATTATTGTATCACTTGATATCCACATATATAATCTATAAGTTATTTCTACTTTAGTTTTTGTATTTGCAGCGATTGTATTTACCCAGATTTTTTTATTAGTTAAATTATTATAACTTGCATTATCTACTACTGTTTCTTCATTTCCATCTTTGATTTCTACTAGTCTAAACTTTAAAAGACTATCTTTTATTCTAGTTTTTCTTGTTCCATGGTCCTCTCCATATTGTAAATCTATTTCATACCAGATTGGTTTACTATAAGTATTTTTCCCTTCGATTGTAAACTCAAAATAATCATTTTCTCCTGGTCCTTCACTTGGAATGGCATTTTCAATTGTTAAAGCCGGTGTCTCTTTAAACTTCATGTACACATCTCCTGCAACTAATATTTGATTATCACCAACTCTTGAATAATTCCATATTGCAAATGATACTCCAAGTATTGCACTTAATAAGATTACACTTACTCCTACTATTATTATTCCTTTCTTTTTGCTTTTCTCTTGTTTCATACAATTATTAACTCCTTCCCGCTATTCTGATTATATTATAGAATACTTTTAAGTATTTTACAAGATTATATTTAAAAACGACACAAAGAATATAGTACTATTGTACTACATCTTTATGTCGTTTATTGTATAACTTTATAATTTGCTAATTGTATCTTAAGTGGTAACCCCCCCCATTGTTAACTGTATGTTGACAAGTCAAATTTGACACATTAATTATTTTTATCATATGAGGGTCACTCCTTTCTATTTATATATTTACTATATCATATATTTTGAAAAAAAGAAATACTTATTTTCAAAAATTATTCATCTTCTAGTTCTTCCATTTTTATTTCAGTTATTTGTTTTAATTCCATATCTTTAATTTTATTTTTAGAATAATAATTATCTAATAATTTTTCTAATTTAGATATGTCTTCTTTAATAATTAAAATATCATAATCTAATTTAGTTTCTTTATTAGACTTTTTTAAAGAAAGATTTTTAACAACTACTTTTTCATCATTAAAGAAAGTTGTTAAATCTTTTTTGATACTACTAATATCTTTATCTAAACTTTTAATTATTAATTGATAATTATATAATTGATGTTTATTATTACTTATATCATTAATTAATCTATTAACATATCTTAAAATAATATTAGCAAATAAAATTAAAACTGTTCCTAAAATGGCTTCTCGAAGTGCTCCACCAGCACATAATACTCCAATTGCTGCATCACACCAAAGGGTGGCCGCGGTTGTTAAACCTCGAATCTTTTTACCATCTTTTAAAATAACGCCCGCACCTAAGAAACCAATTCCAGCAACTACTTGAGAAGCAATTCTTGAAATATCACTAGCCCCTACTGAAAATGAGAAACTTACAAATAAGAAAGCCCCAATTGATACTAGAATAGTTGTCCTAAGTCCAATTATTCTTTTCCGATATTGTCTTTCAATTCCAATTAGGAAACTTAAAGCAAAACAAACTAATAAACTATATAAAAATCCATCAAAATTCATTATTCCAACTCCTTTTTATTTTATATTTAGACTAAAGGATATTTTTTAGTTAATTCTAAAACTCTCTTTTCTTCTTTTTGCAAAACTTTATTATCATATGGATTACTTAAAACATTATAAATTATATCAGCAACTATTCTAAATTCTTCTTCCTTAAAACCTCTTGAGGTCATGGCTGGAGAACCGATTCTTATCCCACTTGCTTCCGTTGCTTTTAAGGTTTCATTTGGAATTGTGTTTTTATTAACCGTAATATGAATCTTATCAAGAATTACTTCTGCTTCTTTGCCTGATAAACCAAAGGTATTATAAACATCCACTAAAATTAAATGATTATCTGTACCATCTGATATAATCTTAACTTTTTTAGTCATCAAAACATCAGCCATCGCTTTAATATTTTTTATTACTTGTTCTTGATAAACTTTAAATTCTGGTTTTAAAGCCTCATAAAAACATTCAGCTTTTCCAGCGATTACATGCATTAAAGGTCCGCCTTGAATACCAGGGAAAATTACTTTATTGATTTTTTTAGCAATTTCAGGATTATTAGTTAAAATTAATCCACCTCTTGGACCTCTTAAAGTTTTATGAGTTGTTGATGTTACAACATCCGCATATAAACAAGGATTTTCATGAAGCCCGGCTGCAACTAATCCTGCAATATGAGCCATATCTACCATTAAATAAGCCCCTACTTTATCAGCAATTTCTCGAAATCTTTTAAAATTTATTTGTCTTGGATAAGCACTAGCCCCAGCAATAATCATTTTCGGTTTCTCTTTTAAGGCTAATTCTTCAATTGCCCCATAGTCTAAAGTTTCAGTTTCAGGATTCAAGTCATATGAAACTATTTCATAATCTATACCACTGAAGTTAAGTTTATAACCATGGGTTAAATGACCACCATCAGATAGTCCCATGCCCATAACTTTATCCCCATGATTAAGTAAAGCTCTATAAACAGCCATATTAGCACTTGAACCTGAATGAGGTTGAACATTAGCAAATTTTACACCAAATAATTCACAAGCATATTTAATGGCTAAATCTTCGATCATATCAATATACTCGCAGCCCCCATAATAACGAGCTCCACTATAACCTTCAGCATACTTATTAGTTAAAATACTTCCTTGTAATTCTCGAACCGCTTTTGATGTATAATTCTCTGATGCAATAAGTTCTATATTTTCACTTTGTCTTTTTTCTTCAAGCTTTAAAGCTTTCTTAATTTCTTTATCCATAATACTATCTCTACTTTCCACAACAATGTTTATATTTTTTTCCACTTCCACAAGGACAAGGTTCATTTCTTCCAACCTTCTTGTTTTTAGTTTGTCTTAACTCTTGATATTCCGTAATACTATAACCATTAAATGGCCAACAAGAAATATCTTTTTTATACTTTTTATAAAGTTCTAAAATTAACTTAATTGCTTTAGAATTGATTGAAATTCCTTCTTCATTAAAACTTTCAAGAATATCTTTATTTAAACCTCCATTTTCGGCAAGAAATAGTATAAAGCCTAAAGTTTCAGGATTACTATTAACTTCTCTAGTTACTAATTCTTCCATTTCATCTTCAAATTCTTGAGTTTTAGCAAGTTGGTCTAAATCTAATTTCTTATATTGTCCAGCTCTTTCTTTAATACTCATATATTTTAAAACTTCTTTTATTTCCATATCTTCAATAGCCGTATAATACTTTTTATCAACAATTTTAAAATCATTATTCTTAGCAATAGAATCTAATTCTTTAAGTGATATATCAATATCATGATATTCTTTTAATAATTCCTGTAGTTTTTTATTTTCTATAACTCCATTTATAAGTATATAGCCAGTAACATATTCATCATAATCAATAAATTTCATCTTTTCTTCAATAACCTTTTTATACTCTAATGGAACAATAATTTTTAATTTCTTATTATCGTTATAAAAGAATAAATATTTATATAACTCTGCATTTAAACTTCCAATATCTTCAATCGCATATTCTTCATCTAATAAAGGAAGAAAATTTATTAAAGGTATGTTATTCAATGTTTTCTCAAAATTTAGAAGTAAAATTTCAGTTAAAGAATTAATATCTTTTGCTTCATAAGTTTCTAATAAAAACTCCAAATTTTCTTTATCTAAATTTTTAAGACAGGATTTTAAATCTAAACTATTAGGAAGTTTTACAAAAGTATTATCTTTAATAGTATCTTCAATGTTGCATTCTTCATAAGTTTTACCATTAAGATACCACAAACGAATTTTATCAATATTTTCATTAATTATTTCTAAAACTTTCTTTTGTTTTTTAGATGGTATTTTATAAAAGTTAAGTTGTTCTTCAATATTATCAATTCCATCAACATGATACATTGCTAAAGAATTAAGAATTGAATCCATTAAATTATCATTATTTCCAATAATTCTTGAAATCTTAAAACAAAAAGAATTAATAAAGTGAATATAATCAAATAATTTTTCTTCATCAAGTATTAAGTATTGATTTTCATTTTTTATTGTTAATAAAGAATCTAACAAAGTAGAGTTATCATCATAATTATGAAGTTCTAATAAACAATAATATTTATTTTTATAAATTTCAATTCCCATAGCTTCAATAATATTTTTAATATCTTTTTTAGTAACCAAATAATTATAATGATTAATTATTACATCTTGAAACCAATCAATAGGCACAAGACAATTCATTATCAAATATGAAAAAATACAATCTTTTGTTTTTTCCATATCTCTTTCATGTTTTTTATCAGATTTAATATAATCTTTATATATATCTAGTAATTCATTTGGAATTATATAAGTTCGATTATTTTCATTAAAAGAATACATATAACCAGATGTTGATAGAACAATATTAAAACCACTAATTTTATTATTATTTTTTATAGCCTCATCCATAATTTTAAAGATATTTACATTAGCTACATCTTCAAGATATTCTAAAAAAGCATCAGGAATATTTTTTTCTAAAACTTTAATCTTTTCTTCCCGAGTTTTACATTTGTTTATTTTTGGTTTATAAACTGCCTTCATAATTTTTAAATAAGCATCTAATGCTTTATCAGATGACATATTTAAACATTCATGTAAAGAATAAACAATATTACCTTGAATGGTTAAAATTTCAGCACTTGCATCACTAAAAAAATTAATAAAAGTATTATTGTTTATCATTTGATTAAAATTTTTTTCTTCCATTTTACTCCCTTCTTTCATCAGATACTCTTATTTTATCATATCTAAATTTTCTTGCAAATAGTTTTTATTAAAATGACTAAATTTATTCATGGACTAATCCTAATCTTTTTAAATTAATCATTAAGTTTTGAAGTTCTAAATAAGTTAATTTATCTACTAAAATATAAGGAAAATCTTTAGTTATTTCTAGGGTTACTTCCTTTTCTCTATCATAGTAATCAACACAATATAAAGTATTAGAACTTCTTTTATAAACAATATATTTCAAATCACTATCAACGGAGGCAATTATAGAACCCTTCATAATTGACTTTAACAAGTAATTAATTGTATTTTTAGTTTCTAATTTCATTTCTTTTTTTAAACTTTTAATTACATCAATTTCCAAATCACTTGCATCACTTATTAATTGATTATAACTTTCTTTAAAAACCATGACTTTTTCAAAACTTGTATAATATTTCTTACCAGCAATTTTAATTTCATATACTAAACCTTTAGTACTTTTGGTTAAATAAACCCTATAAGTTAAATAATTATCTTGATATTCTCCATAAACATAATAATAAAAACTATAATGTTTAATTAAACTTCCCCTTTTTATATCAATTCCCATCTCTTTTTCTTTTAAATAATCTTCTTTATAAATTGTAAATAATTGTTGTTTTTTTAAATTAATTGTATTAGTTAAATAAACTTTATTAGTAATTGGTATTTTAATATCATTATCAAAGTTAAATTTATACTTAAATACTCCAACTTTAATTACTCTTCTATCTTGCATACTATTAACTTTATGAACTTTATTAGCATAATAATAATTATCGTCTTTATTATAAATATAATAATATTTATTTTGATATATAATAATATCTCCTACATCAATTATAAATTTAATTTTATAATAATTAATTAAACTTTTTTTCTTATTTTTTAAAGCTAAATAAACTAATTTTTTAACATAATTTAAGTCTTCCATATCAATTTTGTTTAAGGTTTTTATAATTTGTTTTTTCTTAATTTTATTAAGATAATATGGAATAACATAAGTTGTTTTATCTAAATTGTATTTTTCAGCATTTACTTCTAAATAAGAATTTTGATATTTGAAATTTTTAAAACTACTAGTTGAATAAAGGGCATAAGTTGTAAACCATTTTTTATAAATAATTAGAAAAGGTCCTTCTCGATGAGATTCTTCAATTTTGTTTTTTTCTTCTTCATTTTTATACCTGTAAGCCCAGACTAAATCTCCTACTTCAATTTTTTTCTTTTTTTTATTTTTTATTTTGTTCTTGATTTTTTCTAATAACATATTCCTCCTTTTTAAAATCCTTCATTCCAATTCAGTTGTATCATATATTTAATTTTTAATCAAGTATTTTCACTGTTTTTCGTATAATAAAAACCAACTATTATTATAAATCTAAAAGAGAAATAATTAATAGTTGGTCCCATTTCTTATTGCTAACTATATTTATATAATATACACAAATAAAAGGTATTTACTTTCTAATAATTTGTAATAAGTAACTAAAAATACTAAATAAATTGTAAAACGTAAAAATTTCTATTTTCAAATCTTTATTCATTTTTTTTGCAATAAGAAATGTCTAGGCTAAAAACTTTCTATTTTATTTAATCTGTAAAATAACTTAACAGAACCTAGTAAATTAAATATCAAACTCAAGAGAGTTTAACTTCGAAATCTCAAAATCAGTATTTTGAATTTCTTCATCAAGTTTTAAAAGTCTCTCCTTCAACTCTTTAGCATCAAAGTTTACGACTTTGCATTCAAAATAGGAGTTATTAACTTCCGTAACTCTCCTTTTAGAGTTTTTAGATAATAGTAATTGTTCATACAAGAACTTTACTTTCCTTAAATTAGTATTATCAACAATTGCTTGTTGAATACTCCTACCATCACTTAATTTGAAAAGATTATTCTTTTCATATAAAGTAGCTTTTAATTTAGATAACTTTTCGGTTGTTTTTTCAATTTCTTGAAAATTAAAATCAAAGTCCTCCTTGTTATCTACAATTATGTTAACTCTTCCATCTAACTCTTCAACTGATGTATTGATGGCATATTCTTTGATGTTACAAATTAAATTGTTTAAATATCTTTCTTCTTCAGCAATAATTGCCATTAAAGATGAAATATTGGTTTTCATTCTATCATCTCCTTTGCAAGATTCATTTTACTATAATTTAAATTTAAAAAGGTCGCCTAAAAAGCGACAAAAAAATACTGTTATAAAACAGCATCAGTGTAAGTATATAAATAGTCATTCACAACTTTTAAATCGTGAATGTTATTTTCTAAACAGTAAGAAATTACTAAATCAAACTTATTACTAGTTAAGGAATAACCAGCACTGTTTAGTAACTTAGTAAAATCTTCTTTAGATAAATCTAAAGCAAGACATAATTTAATAATTACATTCTTCCTTGGAATGTAATTACTATTACATCTAATTTTAGAAAATAGTTTTCTATCTATATCTACTTTCTTGTAAATCTCTGAATCTTTAACGCCTTTTTTATCGATGAACGAGAAAAGCATTTCGTTAAAGCTTTTTAATTTACTATGGCTTAAATATTTAAAGCAATCTTCCTTCATATGAAACCTCCTAATAAACATAAATTAGTGCATTCTAAAATAAAGTAACCTTACCCATTTAGAATTTCTTTCATATAAATTTATTTAAACCATAAAGTTGAAAATTCAACTTGCATATAAATATAGCATACTTTAAAATCTATTTCAAGATTTTATTTGTATTTTTTGCGATTTTAAAAACAAAAGCCCATTTCAATAATGAAATGGGTGTGCTTTCTTCTGAACTCAAATTGAACAGAGATTGTACCTAACAGCCAAAATTAGGTTACATCTCGTTTTATTTTATGTAATACTAATAGTATACATAAAATATTTCTTCTTCAAGAACAATTATATTATATCTCGACATCTTCAAGAAGTCAAGAAAAATATTCAAAAATAAGACAAAAATGTTATATTATCTATATATAATTTAAGAGGTAAATAAGGGGGAATGTTAAAATAAGTTAAAAAAAAACCTTGTCAAACAAGGTTAATTACAATTTGGTGGAGCATAGGAGGATCGAACTCCTGACCTTCACGGTGCAAACGTGACGCTCTCCCAGCTGAGCTAATGCCCCAAATATAAATCTAATGTCAAACGACATATAGAATTATATTATAAATTAAGGTTAATTGTCAATAAGAAATTAATTATTTTTTGAAAAAATTCACTAATTCACTAACTTTTAAAGCAATTTCTTCCTTAGTTTCCATATTTTTAAGTTTTAAACTACCACTTTCTATTTCATTACTACCAATAATACTTATGTAGTTGATATGTTCAGCTTCAGCATATTCAAAACATTTAGAAACTTTTTTCTTATTCATTTCAACTAATACTTTAACATTTTCTTCTCTTAACTTAGTTGCTAGTTTTAAACATTCTAGATTAGTATCAAGTGGTACTAAGTATAAATCAATTAAACTACTCTTTTTCATATCTTCTTTTAAAATTGTATAAATAGGTTCAATTCCAAAGGATAAACCAACGGCTGGATATAAGTTTCCATTATTCATAAAATCCGTAATAATTTTATTATATCTTCCACCAGCCCCAAGTGCACAAGAAAGTCGTTCTTTTTTATCATAGAACTCAAAGACTACTCCTGTATAAATCGTAAGACCTCTGGCTAAAGTTGGTGTAAATTTACAAGATTCTATTATTTCTAATCCTTCTAAATAACTATTTAATTCTTTTAATTCACTTAATCCATCTTGAATATCTTGATTAGAAGTCTCTTGATATAACTCTTCATACTCTCTAAAACTATACTGAAAACTCTTTAATAAGTTTGAAATAGTATCTTTCGTTAAAGCAAGTTTTTCTAACATTTCAATTAATTCTTCTTGACTAACTTTTTCTAATTTATCAATTATACCTATAACCGAATTAACTTTATCACTAGGAATTCCTACTTCTTTAATTAAACCAGACATTAGTTTCCGATTATTATATTTAACATAAATATCGATTCCTAATTCTTTATAAGTTTCAATGGCCATTAAGATTTGTTCAGCTTCAATCACCCGGTTATCAATTCCTACAACATCAATATCAGATTGATAAAATTCTCTTGTTCTTCCTAATTTTACAGGTCCATTTCGAAATACTTTTCCAATTTCATATCTTCTAAATGGTAATCTTAAATCTTTATTAAGACCTATTACTTTACAAAAAGGAACCGTTAAATCATATCTTAAACCAAGATTTCTATCTCCTTGATCTTTTAATTTATAAATTTCACTTAATATTTCAGCATCAGAATCATACTTATAAGCAAGTAAATCATAATAGTTTAAAATTGGAGTTTCAAGAGGTAAGTAACCATACTTTTCAAAACTAGTTCTTAAAGTATTAATTATTTTATTTCTAATAACTTGTTCTTCAGGTAGAAAATCAAAGGTTCCTTTTAAATTCATTAATTTCATAAATCACCTACTTATCTCTTACTTGACATTTAAACTTACTTTCAATACCACTGATGATTTTTTGAAATATCTCCATAACCTCATCATCAGTTAAAGTTCGATTCATATCATTAAATGTTAATTTGAAGGCCAAAGATTTTTTATCATTATCAATTTTTTCACCTTGATAGCAATCAAAGATTTCAATTTCTCTTAAAAGTTTACCACCTAATCTTTTAATTTCTTTTTGAACATCACTTGAAATAATATCTTTATCTAAAATGAAGGCAACATCTTTTAAGATAGTTGGATATTTACTAATTTCCGCAACTTGAATACCTTTAACTCTATTTTCAAGTAATTTATCAATTGATAATTCTAAGACATAAATATCATCTTTATTAAAACTTGGATTAATTTTACCAACAATACCAACGGTTTTACCATTTACAACCACACTTGCACTTTGATAAGGATGTAATTCTTTTGGTAAGTTATCTACAACTAAACTATATCTATCTTTATAGCCTAAATAATCTAAAAAGTCTTCAAGAATTCCTTTAATATCATAGAAATTAAATTTAATTGTTTCAAAACCAAATTTTGACTCTCCTGCAAGTAAGGCTGCAAGGCGCATTTCTTCTTTATATTCACCATTTTCCTTATAAAAACCATTACCCATCTCAAATATATGAATATCATTTAGGCCTCTTGCTTTATTATAAGTATAAATATTCATTAAAGATGCAAGTAAACTATAACGCATAACCGCGTGTTCATCAGTCATTGGGTCAAGAACTTTAACCATTTCTTTAGGTTCTACTTGGAAGTATGGGAACTCTGATTCTCTAATTAAAGCATAACTTAAACATTCATTTAAACCAAGATTAGCCATTTTATGTTTAATTTCTCTAAATGTTTTATTAAATTTACCTGGTTTAAGAGGTACAGTTGGTAATTTTCCAACAATATTTTCAAGTCCATAGAATCTTCCAACTTCTTCAATTAAATCTTCTTTAATAGTAATATCAATTCTTCTGGTTGGAACCGTAACTTTTAAAATATCTTTTTGGACTTTAACTTTAAATTTTAAGTTTTCTAATATTTTAACTACTTCATCATGTGGTATTTCAAGTCCTAAAACTTTATTTATTTTATCAAATGTTACACTTATTTCTTTATCATCTTTATTTACTATATCATAGCAAACCATTCCTGTTTGAACTTTCGCATCAGCATATTTTTCAAGTAAATTACAACATCTATCAATTGCTAAATAAGTTCTTTTAGCATCAAGTCCTTTTTCAAACCGGTTACTTGCTTCACTTCTTAAAATCCGTTTAGAAGTTTGTCTTATTTTAACATTATTAAATATGGCACTTTCAATCATGATATTTTGAGTATCAAGAGTTATTTCCGTATCAAGTCCACCCATTACTCCAGCAAGCCCAATGGCTTTACCATGACTTGCAATCACGATATCATCACTTGTTAAAGTTCTTAGATTCTTATCAAGCGTTGTTAATTTTTCTTTATCTTTAGCATTTCGAACCATCAACTCTCCATTCAAAGTATCAGCATCATAGAAATGTAGAGGTTGTCCCGTTTCTAACATGACATAGTTTGAAATATCAACTACATTATTAATTGGTCTGATACCACTTGCAATAAGTCGTTCTTTAATAAAATCGGGACTTTCTTTAATCTTAACATCTTTTACACTTTTAGCAAGAAATAAAGGACAATCAGAAGTTTCTACTTTAACTTTAAAAGTTTTATTGATATCATCTCCACTTTCTTTATAGGAAGTATCAATATCTTTAACATCTTTATTATATAAAGCCCCTACTTCATAAGCCATACCTAAAATACTAAGTAAGTCACCTCTGTTACTTGTAAGTTCAAAATCAATTACTTCATCATCAAGTCCTAAATATTTAATTGGGTCTTCCCCAACTTTTGCATCATCTCCAAGTTCACAGATACCATTTATATCTTCATCGTGTAAATATTTTTTATCAAGTCCAAGTTCAAATAAAGCACATAACATGCCATTAGATTCTATCCCTCGGATATTACTTTTCTTAATAGTAATTTCAGGTAAAACCGCACCAGGTTTAGCAACAATTACTTTTAAACCTTTTCTAACATTAGGAGCCCCACAGACAATTTGAAGTTTCTCATCTCCAATATCAACAAGAGTTACATGAAGATGATCACTATCAGGATGAGGATTACATTCTAAAACTTCTCCAATTACTAAATCAGTAGCCTTAATTAAAGGCTCAGCACTATCATATTCATTACCAATTCGAGTCATGTCTTCAGCTAAAGTCTTATAATCAACTGGTAAATCAACATAATCTTTTAAAAACTTTGTACTTAATTTCATCTTAATCAACATCCTTTCTATCAAATTGTTCAAGGAATCTTATATCATTCGTATAAATTTGTCTAATATCCGTAATTCCATATTTAAACATGGCAAATCTATCAATTCCTGGACCAAAAGCAAAACCAGTATATTTATCAGGATCATAACCAGACATTCTTAAAACATTAGGATGCACAACTCCTGCACCTAAAACTTCTATCCAACCAGTTTGTTTACATAAACTACAACCTTTGCCACCACATTTAAAGCAAGTAACATCTACTTCACATGAAGGTTCTGTAAATGGGAAGTAACTAGGACGGAACCTAACATTTGTCTTTTCTCCAAGTAACTTTTTAGCAAATAATTCTAAAGTTCCTTTCAAATCAGCAAGTGAGATATCTTCTCCAACGACTAATCCTTCAAATTGCATGAATTGATGTGAATGAGTAGCATCATCATCTCTTCTGTATACTTTACCAGGACATACAATTCTTAAAGGTTCTTTATTAACATTCGCTTCCATTGTTCTTACTTGAGCAGGTGACGTATGTGGTCTTAATAAGTAATCTTTATCTAAATAGAAAGTATCTTGAGCATCTCTTGCTGGATGACCTTCTGGTAAATTAAGTTTGGTAAAACTATTCATATCCGTATCTATTTCAGGTCCACTTATTACATCATATCCCATTGAAACAAACAAGTCTTCTAACTCTTCAACTACTCTTGTCATGGGATGAATACTACCCCTCATTCTTCTTCTACTAGGTAAAGTAATATCTATTTTTTCTTTATTTAACTTTTCTTCTAATAACTTCTTATCTAATTCTTCTTCCTTTTTTGTTAATATACTAGTTACTTCTTCTTTAATCTCATTTAAAAACTTACCATATTCCCGTTTTTCTTCATTTGGTATTTCTTTCATTTTTAAACTTAAATTAGTAACTACTCCATTTTTTCCTAAATAACTAGCCTTTACACTTGCTAAATCATTCTTATTATTAATATTTTCTAAATCACTATTTAATTTTTTAATTATATCTTCTCTTTCCATATTCTCCTCCATTTATTTCCACCTTTTAGAAATAATCTTATATATTCTGCTATCTCTTCTTTTCTTTTTAGATTGCTAGGACTACTTCCAAAGACCATATGTCTTTCTCCTTCTAAATAAGTAAGATATTTCTTTTTACTCTTTAAGTTATCATAGATTTCTTTAGGGGTTTCAATCGGTATAACTTGGTCCATATCACTTTGTAAAACTAATGCTTCACTCTCAATATTCCATAAAGATTTATAATATTCTTTAACTAGTTTTACAAACTCTAAAAAGAACGGAATTGAAGTATGTAACACTCTATCAAATACTTCTATATAATCTTTATAATCTTTATTTTCTAGAATATCAACTTTATTTTGTTTTAAATTTAAATAAGTATAAGCAGCATTTAAAAAGACAACTTTTTTAACTTCCTTATATTTAGATGCTGCATAGCCTGCTAATATTCCTCCCATACTATGACCAATTACATAAATTTTCTTATATCCATGATTTATTAAAGTTTCAATCTCTTTATCAATAAAATTAATCCAATCAGTATATTCAACTTTTTGATAAGTTTCATCATCATGATGACCTGGTAAAGTCCTAGCAAACACATCAAAACTTTTATCATAAGTTAAATAATCTTGTAAGAATTCATTATCAGATAAACTTCCAACAAATCCATGAATAATTAATACAGCCTTTTTCATACCTACTCCCTAAACTCAAAAAAGAATGGCTCTAGGAGTGCATAAGCACGGTACCATCCTTTTTTTTTATCTTAATTATCTTAACGCGATTAACGATTTATTTTAGAAAGTGAATTCATTTATTTATTATTATTAGTTTGCACCTACCACTAACTCTCTTAAAACTCTAAATAAACTACTACTCTTTCCTCTTCAATAACTTAAATTACAAGCATATTATAACATTTATATTTTAACTTGTAAATAAGTTTTTAACTTTTTCTATCATAATAATAATTAATTATATTTGTTCCTTTAACTACTTTAATAGTTATTTCTTTAGGAGTTATATAACCATCATACTTATTTAATTCTCCAGTTATATTATCACCTGTCTTACTATTTATTTCTTTTCTATTAACTAAAGTATAACTTGTTTTATCTTGATTCATTAAATAATAGTTTATAACTACCTTCGTTTTAATATCACTAGTTTCTTCCTTTACATCATCTTTAGTTATCTCGTAATCTATAACTGTATTCCTTAAAGTATAATTAGAATTAGCACTTTTCATAGTAGCAACGGTTG
Source organism: uncultured Bacilli bacterium (assembly GCA_947624175.1). Taxonomy (GTDB): domain Bacteria; phylum Bacillota_I; class Bacilli_A; order RF39; family UBA660; genus RUG591. The sequence goes on along the minus strand of CANQJD010000018.1, from coordinate 2,398 downwards.
TATAACTTCCTACTTCTTTATTCTTTGTTGTTTCAAGTTCTATTTCCTCTCCATTTACTCCTATTATATAGGCACTAGGTGCTACTAATCCTCCTGTATATTTTATATTAGTATTACTATAATTAACGGTTGCAACTTTCTTTTCGATTGTACAACTTAAGGTTTTACTAGTACTTCCATCATTAAAGAAATATCCTTGATTAGTTTTAGCCGTTACTGTATACGTTCCAGCTTCAATCTGCTCATTATTCTCATATGTTACATTTCGTCCTCCTGATACTAATGTTTGCTCTGCTCCATTATAAACAAGATTATTACAACTTCCTAAACTAGCTGTTTTATTAGTACCTACATTTTCATCTACTATTCCTGGTTCTTCCACATTTGATGGTGATGATGTTGCTTCATAAGATAATGTATATTTACTTGATGAAGTTCCTGTACCTCCTGATGTCATAACTGAAGCTTTTAGAGCTACAAGAGGTCGTGAATGACCACGATTATCATTAGCAGCATAAGCACTAATTTGACCATTAATATATAAACCCAAAAGATTTGCTGTCGAAGTTGATGATATTGAAATAGTACCAGTACCCCATTCTTTGGCATTTGGTAAACTCATCATCCAACTATTTCCTGCTACAGCATTTAAAGTGTTTACTGCTTTTTTCCAATAACTACTGCTCATACTATAAGCATAATCACTAACATACATCATAGCAACTTTACTTATTATTGTTGCTTTATAACCACTTCTTACTCGACATCCACTTCCAGTTGCACTACTTCCAGTATTATCAACGCAGCTTCCAACTTCTCTTTCATGATTATATGATGTTACAGCAGTATCACTAATATTGACAGTTCCAAGATAAAATTTTTCATCTCTCATCATATTTTTAGCTTCACTTGATAAATAACTTAAATATCCTTTATTGCTTCCATCATCTTTTTCATTATTTAACCAAAATTGAAGTCCAGCAATTGACCAGTTATTATTTCCAACACTATTCCAATATACTGTATTTGGATATTTCGTATTTCCGGTTTTTATTTTATAAGTTGTCCCATTAATTACAAATTTTGATGGTTCCATACTACTAGTTACAACATTATGTCTCATAATTTTTATATATTCTTCATTAGTAGACTCATCTTTGAATACTCCTAATATTCTCCAAGTCTCATTATTAAAAGTTACATAATTATATACCGTTGCTCCAGAATATCTATATTCTCTTATATCACAATCTGAAAGAGATGCACATTTGCTACCAGAACTATCAACTCCGACAACTTGATAGGATTGACCAGCTTTTGACTTTATAACATCTGCTATTAGAGGATAATCAATTGTTGCCGCATAAATCTTAGCAACTGCACTATTATAATTATTTGTATCACTTGGAGTAAAATTAATAGTTATATTTGCACTTCCTTTAGCAACTCCTGTCACGATTACATTTTGATTTGTATTAGCTGCTATTTCTCCTGTTGTTTCAGGGGAGACAGTTGCATTATCAGTCGAACTTGAAGCATTTGTAAATTTACCTTTAGCATTTGCTTTTTCTGCGAATGTTATACTTCGAAGAGCATTTACTTTTCCACTACTTGTATTTAAAGTTATCACTGGTGTGGCCTTATTGATTGTTAATGTTCCACCTTTATAAGTTATACTATAATTTGCTGTTACATTAGTTGAACTTGCACTTATTGTTGCTCCACTTGGCGTTATTGTTCCTCCTGGTACATTTGGTGTTGATGCAGCTAAGCTTACTCCTGTTACACTATGGCCTGATAATAATCCATCTGCTGTTACTTGGGTTGCTCCTTGGGCTATGCTTCCTCCATACGTAATTGTTTGTGCTTTGGCTGTTATTGTTACTGGTTTTTGGGTTATTTTACAACTTAAGGTTTTATTTGCCGCATTATCTGAGAATTTATGATTAGAGTCTGGAGTTACTGTTATTGTATATGTATTTGCATTTGTTCCTTTTGTATTTGAATATGTTACTCCTCCTACCGTACTTACTATTGTTTGCTCTGCTCCATTATAAACTTTATCTGCACAACTTCCTGGTCCACTAACTGCAGCCTTATTAATTGTTAATGTTCCACCTTTATAAGTTATACTATAATTTGCTGTTACATTAGTTGAACTTGCACTTATTGTTGCTCCACTTGGTGTGATTGTTCCTCCTGGGACACTTGCTGTTGATGCAGCTAAGCTTACTCCTGTTACACTATGACCTGATACTAACCCTTCTGCTGTTACTTGGGTTGCTCCTTGGGCTATACTTCCTCCATAGGTTATGGTTTGAGCTTTTGCTGTTATTGTTACTGCTTTTGGAGTTATTTTACAACTTAATGTTTTACTTTCTTCTCCACCTTCAAATTT
>CANQJD010000017.1 GCA_947624175.1 uncultured Bacilli bacterium | reverse complement strand
TTATACTTTGTATCTTAGTTAGTAACCCCCCCCATGGTTAACTGTATGTTGACAAGCCATATTTGCTACATTAATAATATTTGTCATGAGGGTTCACTCCTTTCTATCTATGAATTAATCTTATCATAGTTTTAGAATATAGAAAAGAAGCAATTTTATTTTTTTTACAATATTTGACATTATTTCAATAATTTATAATCTTTTATTAAATTTTTAACCTTTATATCATGATTTAGATATTTCTCTTTTAAATAAGAATTTATCTTAATACCATATCGTTCTTCTACTTCTCTTAATAAATCAAAGATAGAAATAGTATATAATCTTACTAATTGTTCTTGAAAATCTAAATCATTCTTTAAAATTTTTCTATCTTCTCTATTTGTAATATCTAATTTAGCAAGATGATTAAAAGTAATAACTGATGGTTTATAAAATGATTTTTCATAATCAAATAAAGGAGCTAAACTAATACCATTACTATCTTCTTTAAGTAAGATATTCTTACCAAATCTATCGGCTTGAGATGTATAAAAATCTCTTATTAAAAGTTTTTTAATATTTCTTAATAATTTTAAATATTCTAATTTAGTTGTACAAATACTATTTATATTATCTAAATCTTTTAAAGAATAAATTGGAAATACTTTATAATCACTTACTAATTTATAAGTAGAATCTTTTTCTCCAAAAGCCATAGATGCAAGTCCATAAGTGGAATTTACCTTTGCAATTTGATAGTTAACTGTATCTAAATCAAAATAAATGGAGATTACTTCTCCTAACAATTCATTTACAAAATGGAAATCATAATCTTTATTTTTAACAAAATACCATTTTCCATTTTGATAATACCATTTATCTTCAAAACCCTTTACTACTTCTAAAGGGTCATTAGTTTCTCTACTTATTCTTAAGGCTTTTAGTTCTCTTTCTTTATTATCTAATTTTTGATTTTTATTAAATTCTAATACTTTAGTATCACTTGTTAGTAAATCTTCTATCATACCAAAATCCCCTTTAGATTATTAAGATACTGGAAACATTTTTCCCATGAATGGTTTTAATAACAATAGTTTCTTTACATATACTTCTTCTTTTTCTTTATTTTTTTCTTCTAATAAAGATTCTCTATAGTTTTTTAAATAAATTATTTGGTTTCTTAATTCTTGTCTTTTTCTTCTAATTAATTCAAGTTTTATTTCTTCTATTAATATTTTTTTATTTAATAAAGATTTATCCATAGTATCTTTCCTTTCGGGCTATATTATATAATATTTCCTTCATTTTGTCAATTAACTACTAGTTCAATATCTGAAAGAAAGAAATAATCCCTGCTTTGAAAATCACAGACAAAGAAAGTACTTGAAAATTCATTTAAAAGATTAAAGAAACTAGAATATGAACCATTACAATCTAATATTAAATGACTTTTCTTTATTTTTAAAACACTAACTTCATCTTTATAAAGATTATTAATAATATGTTCATTATCAATTTTAGTATAAACTAAATCATTATGTAGTTTTAAATATAACTTATTGCTAACAGCCAAAGTATCAATTCCAACACATATTTGTTTAAATAAATTATAGCCATAAGTTAACTCATCAGAACTCATTTTATATAAACTTTCTAAAACTTTATATAAATTATCTGGATTATCATGATATAAAGTCATTAACTCACGACGAATATTAAATATATAAAATCTTCTCATTTAAATCACCAAGTTCATTTTATAAAACTTGATTGTAGAAAAATGTCGAATAAAAAAAATATCTCTTTTTTTCCAAATCAACTATTTTCCGTGTATATTATAATTAGGAGGATTAAAGAGATATAAATATTTTAAATAATGATGCTATATTTATTATTTATATTAGTTTAATTTTACCTAGAAAAGGAGAAAAATATGTTAAAAGAAAAAAAGAAGAATAAAAAGAATATTAAGGTTAGTAGAATGCAAAAATTAAAGAATTCACAAAAGCCAGGAGAGATAATACGGGTTAGTTATGATGAAGCTTTTTGTATTATGTTTGGAAGTCCTGACCATCTATCAATTTTAACATCTCTTTTGTCTAAAATCTTACAAGTAAAGTATGAAGAATTAGAGGGAAAAATAACTTTAATTCCAAGAAGCGTACCTAATGAAACAACTGGAGAATATTTAACGGAAAGAGATGTTGTGGTTAAAATTGATACTAATGAGAAGAAAAAAGTATTACTAGAAGTAAATATTAGATCAGGATTTTATAATAGTGTAATAAATAGGAATATTCATTATTTAGAAGAAGAAGCTGTAAGTGGAATTCCTCAAAATATTAGTTATGAAGATTTACCTATAGTTATTCTAGTAAACTTTAATAACTTTAGTATTCATAATAATGGAAAAATATTTGATGAATATTTATATCGAAATGAAAATGGAGAAATCTTAACCGATATAAGAAGGATTTTGAACATTAATATTGAAAAATGTTATCAAGTTTGCTATAATGGTGTTGAGTTAGAAGAAGAACTTAACTCTTATGAAAGGGATTTATTACTACTATCAGCTGCTTTATGGACTACTAGTAAGAAAGAGTTCAAATATGCAATTGAACAAGTAGAAATAGATGAAAAGATAAAAGTAGAAATTATGGAGGTATTAGTAAGAATGAATGAAAATGCCAGTTTGGTAAGAAAATACCGTGATTATAAACTTGAAGAAGAAAGAACCGAAAAGGGAATTAGGAATGAGATTTTAGCCGAAGGAAAAGAAATTGGTCTAGAAGAAGGAAGAAAACAAAAAGAACAAGAAATGGTTACAAATTTATATAATCAAAATGTTTCTATTGATATTATTTCTAAAGCAAGTGGCCTATCTCAAGAAGAGATAGAAGAAATAATCAATAATTCTAAAAGTAGATAATAGAGGTATTAGTAAGAATGAATGAAGATGCCAGTTTGGTAAGAAAATACCGAGATTATGAACTTGAAGAAGAAAGAACTGAAAAAGGAATTAGAAATGAAATAAGAGAAAATGCCATCAAAGAAACAAAAAAAGAAATGGTACTTGCTATGTATGAACAAAATGCAAATTTTGACTTTATCTCAAGAGTTAGCGACTTATCTCAAAAAGAGATAGAAGAAATAATCAATAATTCCAAAATTAAGTAATCAATTAAGAGACTAGAAATAGTTTCTTTTTTGATTATTTTAAATTTAGGCAAAAAAAAAGAAACTATGCTCGAGAAACATATTTTCCATCTTTACTAGAAATTAAGATAACTTCATCTTGGTCTATGAACATAGGAACTTTTACAACTAAACCACTTTCAAGAGTTGCATCTTTCATAGCTGTTGATGTTGTATTTCCTTTAACACCAGGTTCTGTATGAACTACTTTCATAGCAATCTTATCAGGTAAAGTCATTCCTAACATTTCACCTTCAAAAAACATTATATCAACATCTAGATTTTCTTTTAATAATTTAGCATCATTTCCAATGACACTTTTAGGAAGTTCGATTTGTTCATAATCATTCATATTCATAAAATAATAAGTATCATTCATTGAATACAAAAATTGCATTGGTTTCTTTTCAATTCTAGCGGCTTCAACTTTAACTCCAGCATTAAAAGTATATTCAGCAATTGAACCAGTTCTTAAATTTTTAAGTTTGGCTTTTACAATGGCTGCACCTTTACCAGGTTTTACGTGTTGAAACTCTAAAACTGAATAGATATTTCCTTCATATTGAATTGTCATTCCTATTTTAAAATCATTTACATTAATCATTTTATCACCCTATCAATTATTTTTTCTCTTTATGAACTGTATGTTTTTGACATTTACTACAATACTTTTTTAATTCTAAACGGTCTGTTGTATTCTTAACATTCTTATTTGTTCTATAATTTTCTTCATTACATTCTGAACAAACTAAAGTCTTTCTTTGTCTATTTCCAAGTTTTGCCATTTCTCTCTCCTCCTTTTGAATTCCATTAAGATTATAGCAAAGAAAATTAGATTTTACAAGCATTTTTTAACTTTTATTAAGGATTTCCTCTAAATTTTACCTAATTTTCAAGGCTAATTTGCAAATCTATCCAATATCTTGTATAATTTAATTAGGTGGTATGATGGAAAAAATTGGGATTATCTGTGAATACAATCCTTTTCACAATGGGCATATTTATCATCTTGAAAAAATTAAAGAGATGTTTCCTGATTCTTTAATAACTTTAGTTGTAAGTTCAAGTTTTACAGAACGAGGAGAAGTTTCTTTTCTAACTAAATGGGATAAAACCAGGGTTGCTTTAAAGTATGGAGTTGATTTAGTAATTGAACTTCCTTTTCCTTTTGCAACTTCATCTGCTGATATCTTTGCCAGTTACTCGGTTAGTATTTTAGAACATTTAGATATGGATTACTTAATCTTTGGAAGTGAAACTAATGATGTTGACGTTTTCATGAATTTAGCCAGATGTATGCTTTACAATAAAGAATATGATATATTAGTTAAAAAATTTCTTGATTTAGGAAATAGTTATCCAGCAAGTGTTTCAAAAGCCTTATATGATTTAACTAATACCAAATTAATTTATTCAAATGATATATTAGCAATTTCTTATATTAAAACTATCATGACTAATAATTATAAAATTAAACCTTTAACTATCAAACGAACTAATGATTATTTAGATTCTAATTTAACTAACTCTATATCAAGTGCTAAAAGTATCAGGAAAGCTTATCTTGAAGATATTGATATCTCCCCTTATATTCCTAAAGAAACTTTAAAGTATTTATATGTCAAACCTAATTATTTAGATAATTATTTTTATCTTTTAAAATATAAGTTAATAACTGAAATAAATGATTTAGAAAAATATAATGATGTATCTGAAGGAATTGATAAACGAATTAAAAAAGTTATTTTTAAAGTTAATTCTTATCAAGAGTTAATCGAGAAAATTAAAACAAAACGTTATACTTACACAAGACTTAACAGGATGTTTCTCCATATTTTAATGAATTTAACAGACTCTCCTTCCAAGTATGAACTTGATTATTTAAGAGTTTTAGGTTTTACAAATAAAGGCAGAGATTATTTAAGAAAGATTAAGAAACATTTAGATATTCCAATTATTACTAATTATAAGGATACAGATTCTAAAACCTTAAAGTTAGAACTTAAGGTAACAATTCTTTATTTACAAATAATAAAACGAGAAGATTTAATAAAAGAAGAATTAAAATCTATTCCAATTAAAATAGATAATTAATTCTTTTTTTCTCCTCTTGGATGACAATTTTTATAAACTTCTTTAACTTGGTCTAGGGTAACATGGGTATAAATACCCGTTGTTGAAATTGATGAATGTCCAAGTAATTCCTGAACCGTTAGTAAATCACAGCCATTGTTTAATAAATGAGTTGCAAAGGAATGTCTTAACATATGGGGCGTTACATGTTTTTGAAAACTAATCTTCTTAATTACTTGATTGATAATATAACTTATCCCAGCGGTTGTTAACTTATCTCCTTGAAAGTTTAAAATTAAATAATCTTCGCCTTTTTTATTCAACTCTTGATAAACTTTTAAATATTTAGATAATAAATCTTTTACAACATCATTATAATATACAATTCTCTCTTTCCTACCCTTTCCAAGGATTCTAATTGATTGATTAGCAAAGTCTATATCAGATATTTTAATATTTGTAAGTTCTGATACTCGAACTCCCGTTGCATATAAAAGTTCTAAAATTAATCTATCTCTTATATCATAAGGAGTTTTCAATTCTAAACCATGAAATATTTCTAATAAATCATTATAAGTTAAATATCTTGGTAATTTTTTTTCTTTTTTAGGAAGAGATACCATATTAAAAGGGTTATCTTCAATTACATTTTCTAAAACTAAATATTTATAAAAACCTCGTATAGCAATTATATGTCTACTAACACTTTTATTGGATAATTTTTTATCATCATAATGTTTAAATAAATTCATTAAAATCTCATAAGTTACTTCTTTATAAGTTATACCTTCAACTTTAAGTAATTTAAAGTAATCTTCTAAATCAAGTTTATAGTTTAAAATCGTTTTATCACTATAATTTTTATTGTATTTTAAATAATCTAAATAGCTATCTATTATCTTATTATCATTCATGCTATCAACCTACTTCTACCTTAATTATAACACTTTTTTAATAATCTGAAGAAAAAAACTGTTAAGTTTAAACTTAAGCAGTTATTTAGCATCATACCAATTATCTCCAATCTCATAATCGACTTCTAAAGGAACATCTAATTTATAAGTAGAAGTCATGATTCGGGTAACCATTTCTCTTAAAGTTTCTATTTCATCTTCTGAAACTTCAAAGACTAATTCATCGTGTACTTGAACTAACATTTTACTCTTTAACTTTTTCTTTTCCATTTCTCTATCTATTTCAACCATAGCCTTCTTTAAAATATCAGCAGCTGTTCCTTGAATTGGAGTATTTAAAGCCATTCTTTCTCCACTTTGTCTGATTATGTAATTTTTATTATTAATTTCATCAATTATTCTTTTTCTATTCATTAAAGTTTTAACATAACCAGTTCTATAGGCTTCCATTACTAAAGAGTTCATATAATCTTTAATACCAGGAAAAGTATTTAGATAATTATCAATGAAGGTTTTAGCCTCATCTATATTAATTCCTAAATCTTCTGATAAACCAAAACTAGAAATACCATAGATAATTCCAAAATTAACAGCCTTAGCTTTTCTTCGCATATCTTTCGTAACTTCACTTACATCAACATTAAAGATTTGACTAGCCGTTTTCGTATGAATATCAATGCCACTTTTAAAAGCATTAATCATATCGGTTGCATGAGCCATATGAGCAAAAACCCGAAGTTCAATTTGAGAATAATCAAAAGATGCAATCTTATAACCAGGACTTGGAATAAAACCTTTTCTGGTTAATTTTCCTTGTTCATCTCGAATCGGAATATTTTGTAAATTAGGTCTTTCACTTGAAAGTCTACCGGTTCTTGTTAAAGTTTGATTATAAATTGTATGAATTCTCTTGTCATCAGCTACTTCATTGATAATTCCAACCACATAATTAGACTTCATTTTAGCAATAGCCCGGTAATCAAGAATTAAATTAACAATTTTATAACGATTTTTTAGTCTATCTAAAATATCTTTACTTGTTGAATAAGAACCAACTTTAGCCCTTTTAGGATAAGGAATTTGCATGGTATTAAATAACACGTCACCTAGTTGTTTAGGAGATAAAATATTAAATGTAACTCCTGCTTCTTCGTAGATTTCTTCACTTAATTTAGCAAGACTTCTATCTAATTCTTCACCCATTCCTTTTAAATAATCAATATCAACTAAAAAGCCATTCTCTTCCATTTTTGCAAGAACATAACTTAAAGGAAGTTCTAAATCATGATATAAACCAAGAGTATCTTCTTTAATTAATTCATCATATAATCCTTGATATTCATTATAAATGAATATTGATTTTTTAACAACTTCTTTAATATATGCATTATCACTTGGATATTTACAAGTTACTTCCGTTCCATAAGTCTTATCATAAAACTTTATATCATATCCCATACTATTAGCAAGATATGAAACATCTGTTTTAATATTTTTATTTAAAAGATAACCAATTAACATTATATCTTCAATTTTTTTATCAATTTTAATATCATACTTCTTAAAAACATAAACTAACTTTTTCAAATCATAAGTATATTTTAATTTATCATCATCAAATAACTTACTACCTTTTAATAAATCAAATGGTATATAATAATTATTATTTTTATCTGTAATACTAACACCAAGTGGAATATCATTATGGTAATTATAACCTAAAGTTTCAAGATAAATTCCATATGTATCTTCTAATTTAACTTCTTCTAAACTTTTAACTATTTTAAATTTTATATCTTTACTTTTAGTATTATCTTGAAGATTTAATTTCTTTAGTAAAGAGAAAAACTCTAACTCGGTTAAAATATTTTCAAAATCAACTTTATTAATACCTAAATATTTAATATCCTCTAAATCTAATTTAATAGGCACTTCTTTATAAATTGTTGCTATATCATAACTCATATAAGCATTTTCTTTATCTTGAATTAATTTTTCTCTCGTTTTAGATGTTACATTATCTAAATTTTCATAAACTCCATCTAAAGTTTTAAACCTTTGAATTAAGGAAATAGCTGTTTTTTCTCCAATTCCTCGTACCCCTGGAATATTATCACTGGCATCTCCCATCAATGCTTTTAAATCAACCATTTTTTTAGGATCAGGAATACCATAGACTTCATTAAATTTATCTTTAGTCATCATGATATAATCATTAGTTTTTAAAAGTTTTACTCGTACTTTATCAGTTATTAATTGTAAAAGGTCTTTATCACTACTAACAATTAATCCTTCGGCATCATCCATCTTATCAATAAAATCCGCAAATGTTCCAATGATATCATCAGCCTCATAATTATCAATTTCATAATGTTTTATTCCCATCGCAGTTGATATATCATAAGCAACACTAAATTGTTTCTTTAACTCATCTGGAGTTTCACTTCGCCCTGCTTTATAAACTTCATACTTATCATGTCTAAACGTTTTTCCTTTATCAAATGCAATCATAATATGTGTTGGATTTTCTTCATGAATAATCTTATTTAACATATTAATTAAACCATATAAAGCATTAGTTGGAAATCCTTTTGAATTTTTAAGTAAACTACCACTATAAGCCGTTGCATAATAACTTCGATATAATAAATTATTTCCATCAATTAGAATTACTTTCTTCATATTCCTCCCCATAACTTATTACGATAAGATAAGAATTTGTTTCTTTATCTTCCCTATTTACTTCTTTATAATAATTAGTAATATCAAAACTTATTTTTAATACTTCCAAGTCTTCGTTGCAATTAATAACAATTTTATTATTAACATCACTTAATTCTTCTGATACTTCAAATATTTCTTGTAAACTTTTATTTGATATTTCATAATTATAATCAACCTTTTTACTAGGATACTCAACTTTACTTATAAAAGTTGCTGATTTAATTAAGTTTTTAATTTCATATATATCTAATAATTTAGAATATTTTAAAGGACTTGCTTCATTTTCTAACAATAATGCACCATCTTGATAATAATAATTATAAGTATTATCTTCGATAGTTATAGTTATATTTTTATCTTTCTTTTCACCTTTATAAATTAAAGAGTTATCATTAATAGATTCTTGATAAGTAAAGTTATAATCATTATTTTCTAACTTAATAGTTTTAAATGGTAAACTGCTACTTTCTTCTTCAGGTTCCTTATCACGAACAGGTTCTGTATCAGCAGGTATTGATAAAAAGATAAACAAAAAAGCAAAGAAAAATATGTAAAAAATGACAAAAGAATACTTCCTACCTTTTTCACTTCTAAGCCATTTCCAAATTGATTTAATTGTTATATTTCCTTTTTCATCCCTCATACTTAACTCCTATTTACAATGATTCCTACTAATTCTTCTCTTTGACCATTCAGGAAACTGGCTATATCCATTCGTTTTTTACCTTCCATTTGTAATTCTTCAATTTTAATTAACCCATCTTTGGCTTTTATATATAATCCTTTTTTATCAAGTTTAACTATCTCTCCATTTTCTTTATCTTGATAAGTATTATCTATGATTTTTTCAGATAAATAAACTTTAACGGTTTTATCATTTAAAAGAAAGTAAGCACCAGGTTCTGGGTTTAAACCTCGAATTTGATTGTAAATTTCTATTATACTTTTATTAAAATCGATTAATTCTTCTTCTCTTTTGATATTATAACCGAATGTTACTTCGTTTGTATCTTGTTTAATTCGTTTATTTTCTCCTTTAATAATTGAAGGTAAAGTTTCGATTAATAACCTACTTCCCATCAGACTTAATCTATCATGTAAACTTAAATAAGTATCATCTTCCTTAATTTCAGTTTTAGAAGTACTAATTATATCTCCTGAATCCATTCCCTTATCCATATACATAATGGTAACTCCCGTTTCTTGATAACCATCAATTATCGCATGTTGAATAGGAGCTCCTCCCCTTAATTCTGGAAGTAAAGAGGCATGAACATTGATACATCCATACTTTGGAAAATTTAAAATAGCCTCAGGAATTATTTGACCATAAGCACAGGTAATTATAATATCCGGTTTTAAATCTAGGATATCTTGATAATCTTCTCTTATCTTAATTGGTTGCAAAACTTTTAAATTATGTTCAAGAGCTACTTCTTTAATTCTTGGATAAGTAACTTTATTACCTCTTCCCTTTACTTTATCAGGTTGGGTTACAACTCCTATAACTTTTGTTTCTCTAATTAATTCTTCTAAAATATTAACACTAAACTCTGGTGTTCCCATGAATACTACTTTTAAATCTTTTAACATAATATCACTCTCAAAATTAATTTTAACATAAATAGATGAAAATTAATAGAAAATATTAAAAGTTCAACCAAATTTTTCCATTTTCAAAAATTTAAACCATAATAAAAATAAGTGTCAAACACTTACTTTTAACCTTTCCCAACACTAGAAGTTACAATCTTTTTCGTATTGTTGAAAATATCATACATACCACCAGCTGTAATTCCTGATAATAAAATAGCTGCATCTAAATCTTTTGTAACAATCCATTCAATTCCTGCAACCACGATTCCAATAACTAGATTTTGAAGTGGTATTAATTCATCTTTTATAAATTTACTTTTTTTAGCTAAAAAACCAAAAATCATAGTTACTAAAAATGTAACTATTGTAATTATCTCAGTTGTTCCCATCCTTCACCTCAATTAATTATATTCATAAGAAAAACTTTTTATTATATTTTTTCAAATACCATCTTTTCAAAACCAAAAAAGTATAGTATAATGATTAGAGAATAGAAAGAGGTGAATATTGTGGTCGAATACGATTTTAAGAATGATGAAATCGCGAATATTGCTAACAACATCATTATCTATGCTGTTAGTAAGCGTGCCAGCGATATTCACTTTGACCCTTGCGAACAAGGTTTAAAAGTAAGACTTCGGATTGATGGAGTTTTACAGGATCATGCAATCGTTCCTCTGGCTTATCAAAAGAATTTAACAACTAGAATTAAATTAATTTCAAATATGAATATTACAGAATCAAGATTACCTCAAGATGGTGCTATTAAAGATACTATTAATGGAATTGCTTTAGATATGCGTGTTTCTTCCTTAAATACTAATTTAGGTGAAAAAATCGTTATTCGTATCTTAGACTATTCTAAAAGTACGGAAGGATTAGAATCTCTTGGTTTTACTGAAAGAAATCTTGTTAAAATTAAAAAAATGATTGAAGTTCCCAATGGAATTATCTTAGTAACTGGTGCTACTGGTACTGGTAAATCAACAACCGTCTATACCATGCTTCAATATTTAAATAAAGAAGAAACGAATATTATTACAGTTGAAGACCCAATTGAAATGAACATTGAAGGAATTAACCAAGTTCAAGTTAATAGTGAAATTGGTCTTACCTTTGGTCGAGTTTTAAGAAGTATTTTAAGACAAGACCCAAATATTATACTAATCGGAGAAATTCGTGATACTGAAACAGCTCAAATTGCAGTTCGAGCATCTATCACCGGTCACTTAGTTTTTTCAACGGTCCATACCAATAACTCTTTGTCAACTATTGAACGTATGCTTGATATGAATGTTGAACGTTATCTACTTTCTAGTGCCTTAACCGGAATTGTATCTCAAAAACTAGCAAGACGACTTTGCCCACATTGCAGAAAAACGAGACCAACTACTAATTATGAAAAAGCTGTTTTTAAAGAAATCCTTGGCAAAGATGTGGAGGAGATTCAAGATGTCAATGGTCATTGTGATAATTGTCGTAATGGATATTATGGACGTATTGCTATTCAAGAAGTACTTTTAATAAGTGATGAAATTAGAAATGCGATAAATGACCCTTCTTTACCAAGAGAAAAATTAAGAGAACTTGTTTATACTGATAATGTTACAACCCTTTTACAAGATGGTCTTGAAAAAGTTTTAGAAGGAATTACAACTTTTGAAGAAATCTACAAAAATGTTGCTATTGATAATGAACTTGATGAAAAATATAGTGATGACTTTATTGAAGAAGAAATCGAAGAAATCAATGATAATAATACTCCTGGAGAACTTGATGTTATAGCCCCTACTCCCGTTGCAAATCCAGAAACCATAAGTTTTGAAGATGATGATGAAGATGAAATAATTTAAGCAGCTAACTACTGCTTTTATTATTTTCAATTAACCCACCCAAATAATAATCCGGAACCATTCCTTGAATTAATTTTACAGCAACAGGAACAATTACCGTTATGGTAATATCTTTTGATGACATTGGTAATATCATTTTAATACTCGTATTAATGTTAACAAATACTTCAACTAAAGAATTATTAATCCCATATTCCGTTACTTTGGTTTCTAAATTAGGATTAACAGAACTTATTATTTCCATATTAATAGGTATTCTAGGTCCTAAATTATTTAAAAGAGGTGAATCAAATATAATCCCACTTGGAATATAAAAAATACTATCTGATACATTATATTTTTTTAATATATCTTTATCTTTTTCACTTATTAATTTAATATTTTCATAAACAATATCCGAAATACTAGAAATAAAACGATTTAAAATAACCGGATCAAAATCAACCATCGTCATACTTGAATTACTATCATTCTTTATAATAAATAAATCTTCACTTGCAAATTCATCAGTTAATTTTTCATTAATAGACTTGTTAATAACCGTTGTAACTAACCTTTTCATTTCCCCTTCTGCATAATTTATATAAACAGGTGTTACTTTATTATTAAAAAGAGTAAGAACAAATACACTAACAACAATCATGATAATTAAAATAATAAATAATTTAAGAAATTTCTTTTTCATATAAAAATTATATAAATTTGATTTACAAATTATGTTTTTTTTGTTATACTTATATTTAGAATAGAGGTGTTCTTGATGGATCAAGTAAATAATGCATTAGAAAATATTGATTTAAATACTTTAAATATTAAAGATTTAGCTTTATTATTAAAGATAATTGATAGTTTTAATTCGAAAGATGATGTTGAGGTGATATAATGGAAACTTTAAGAAATCAAATAATTGATCAAATTTTTAAACTTTTAGCACCACTTCGTTCTTTATATAAAGAAGAAATTGATAAAGTAACTAATGATTTATTAAATAATAATACTAAAAGTTTAGAAGAATTTATTAGTAAATACTATAATAATGTTGCTAATACTAAAGAATTTGCCGATCTAGTTACTAGTTTAGTAAATAGTAATTTAATAGATAGTTCTTTTTTAGAACAAATTATAAGTCCTAAAGAATCTATTAAACAAACAAGTGTTAGACCTCTTAATGTTCGAATTGAAACTTTAAATAGTATTAAAAAGAATCGTGATTTATCTAAATTAGATTTAACAAAATTCCCAGTTTCTTTAATGGAAAAGCAAGAAATTGTTGAAAATAATGAAATTACTAATAAAGAAGTAGTTACTAAAGTTCAAGAAGAAGTTACTCCAGTTGAAATCGAACCTGATTATAATACAATACCTGATATTCATCTACCTTTTGATTCAGATACCGAAAGTGAAATTCCTGATTTTAATACCTATAATAAAGAATTAAATGATGGAACAACTTTTGATTTACCTAATACTAACAATAACTTAGAAATTCCAGCCATTGAAATTTCTAAACCTAAAGATTTAGAAGTTCAAACACCAGATATTATTTCTAAAGAAGAGATATTTGAAAGTATTAAGCCAGAAGATAATCAAAAACCAATTGAAGAAAAGGCTCAAGATACAACTATTGAAGATAATTTAAAAAATACAACTCAATTTGGACAAATATTACAATTTCCATACGAGAATGCTATTCCAACTCCAAGTGAAATTCCAAGTTTTCCAGTTGAAACTAATCAAGATATGATAAATCAAAATGCAACACCAGCTATTAATACCAATCCGGTTGAACCTGTAGTTACTACTCCAGTTGAGGTTCCAAAAGAAGATATTAGCTTACCAAATACGGATATCATGAATCAAGATGCTACTCCTAATGTTATGCCTGATTTTGCAACTAATCATGTTGAACCAGAAGTTCCTCATCAAGATAACTATGTTAATATAGAACCCACTTATCAAGAAAATATTAATTTAGATACAATGAATAATCAAGATACTACTCCTGATATCATGCCTACTACTGATCCTGTTGAACCTGAACTTCCTATTCAAACCGAGTTTTCTAAGGAAGAAACTAGTTTACCAAGTCAAGATATTACACCTAATATTATGCCTGATTTTGTAACTAATCATATTGAACCAGAAGTTCCTCCTCAAGATAACTATGTTAGTATAGAACCTACTTATCAAGAAAATATTAATTTAGATACAATGAATCAAGATAATACTCTAGAAGTTATGCCTAATTTTGAAATTAATCAAGAAGAGCCTGAACTTCCTAGCATACCTTTACCAGATGATATGATTAAAAATGAAGTTTCCCCTACTCCTCAAAAATCAGAAGAAGAATTAAGGCAAGAAATTGAAAATAAAGTCAGGGAAGCTGTTCGAGAAGAATTAAAACAAGAAATATCTGAACTTACTAATAAAACGAAAGAAGAATTAAAACAAGAAATTTCGGAAATGGCTACTAAAACCAAAGAAGAAGTTAAACAAGAATTAACCGAGAAGATTCGTCAAGAAGAAAAAAATAATATTTTAAGAATTCAAAATGATTACATGAATAATGCTAATGAGTTCATCAATAGTTTAAATAATAAAGATGAAGAAGAAATCTATACCTCTTTAAGACTTTTAAATGATTTAAGATATATGAGTCATTGTATTGCTCATTTAAGTCCTGAAACATTAGAAAGATTTTACTTATATATTGAAAGGAAATTAAATTCACCTGAAAAAGAATTCATGGATACGATAATTGAAAAACGAATTAAAGAAATATTGCCTCCAAATATAAGTTATAATCTTGAATTAGAAGCAACAAATAATCATGAAGTATTTAGAAAAACTGCGTAACTATATGCATTTTTTTCTTTTAGATAAATAAATTTAATTAGAGGTGGATTATGCAAAAAACAATTCTTAAATATTTAAAAGGATTTTTATACTTTTTAGTTCCTTTTCTAGTTCTTTTATTAATTATTACAATTTTTTATTACTTTGATATTTTAAATAATCAAATAATTAAATATTTTAAAATTGCAATTATCTTATTATCTTCTTTAGCAGGTGGTTTTTATGTTGGAAGAAACTCTATAAGTAAAGGTTATTTAAGTGGTTTAAAATTAAGTCTTGGTATTGTTATACTCTTCTTAATAATTAATCTTATTATGGGTGGATTTAAATGGTATCATTTAGTTTATTATTTTATAATCATGATTACAACTTGTATTGGTTCAATGGTTGGAATCAATAAAAAACAATAAATTTTTCACACAAAATACATAAAACTAAGGTATAATATATCTTGGTGATAGAAATGAATGTCTTAATAATTGATGATGAAGAATTAATTAGAAATGTGGTCAGAGAATATTGTTTAAATGAAGGTTATAAAGTCTATGAAGCCAACAATGGAATTGAAGGTCTTAATGCTTTAGAAAACAATGATATTGATATTATTGTTCTTGATATCATGATGCCTAAGATGGATGGTTATACTTTCTTTAGTAAAATGAAAGAAAAGTATAATATTCCAACGATTGTTTTAAGTGCTAGAAGTGAAGAATATGATAAGTTATTTGGTTTTTCAATTGGAATTGATGATTATTTAACTAAACCCTTCTCTCCCAAAGAATTAATTGCTAGAATTAAAGCCATCTTAAAAAGAACCAAAGTAAGTGATGAAGAAATATTTACTTATAAAGGAATTAAAGTTGACTTTAAAGGACGAGTTTTATATATTGATGATAAAATAATTGATATTACACCTAAAGAATTTGATATTTTATCATACTTCATTAAAAATCCTAATACCGCGATAAGTAGAGAGCAACTATTAAATAAAGTTTGGGGTTATGATTATTTTGGAGATGAAAGAACGATTGATACACATATTAAGATATTAAGAAACAATATGGGTAAGTATCGCGATTTAATTGTTACAGTTCGAAGTATAGGATATAAGTTTATCTATGAAAAATAAGAGTTTAATTTTAAAAATATTTTTATATCTTAGTATCTTCTCTATTTTAATCTTAATATTCATTTGGATATTTCAAATCTTCATGTTAAATAATTATTATGAATATTATAAAACTAATGAACTTTCTAGTACTTTAACTACTATTAAAAACAATTTTGAAAAAGATAATTTCTATGAAACCTTAGAAACTGTTGCTTATAATACAGATTTTTGTATTGAAGTAGTTAAAGATAATAATACTATCTACTCTAATATTCAAAATAATAAAGGTTGCATAGATACAAGTAGTAACACACGAGTTTTAAAAAGAAAACTTGATTTCATGAATAGTGATAAAGAATATTTTAAATTAAAAATAATTAATCCGAAATTTGAAAATATGACTTTACTATATGGAGTTAAATTAAATAGTAATAACTATGTTTTCTTAAATACTTCCCTTGAGCCAATTGAAACAACGGTTGATATATTGAAAAGTCAATTAATTATTGTAACATTTATTGTTATCATTCTTGCTATTGTCATTGCTTATTTTATCTCGAAATCCTTATCTAAACCAATTACTAAATTAACAAAATCAGCTAAAGATTTATCAAATGGTAATTATAATGTCGATTTTAATGTTGAAAGTGATATTCTAGAAATTAAAGAACTTGGTGAATCTCTAGATTATGCTAAAGATGTTATGAAGAAAACCGATGAATTAAGACGTGATCTTTTAAGTAATGTTTCACATGACCTGAAAACTCCGCTTACCATGATTAAAGCCTATGCTGAAATGGAAAGGGATTTTGATAGTAATAAAGAAAAACGAGAAAATAATATGAATATTGTAATTGAAGAAGTAGATAGGTTAAATGGACTTGTCAATGATATTCTAAATTTATCGAAACTTGAAAGTAATATGGAAGAATTAAAGATAGAAAAAATAGATTTAACGAATTTAATTAATACTATCTTAAATCGTTTTGAAATCTTCTCTTATACGAAAAACTATGAATTTATCTTCAATTATAAAGAAGAATTAATCATAAATGCTGATAAACAAAAACTTGAACAAGTAATTTATAATTTAATTAGTAATGCTATTAACTATACCGGAAGTGATAATAAAGTTTATATTGATGTTATTCCTGATAAAAAACGAGTTCGAGTAGAAATCCGAGATACTGGTAAAGGAATTAAACCAGATGAAATCGATAAAGTTTGGGATAAATACTATAAGAGTGAAAAGAAATATAAACGAAACACGATTGGAACCGGAATTGGTCTTTCCATTGTTAAAAATATTTTTATCCTTCATGGTTTCAAATATGGTATTATCTCCAAAGTTAATAAAGGTACTACTTTCTGGTTTGAAATACCAAGAAAATAATCAAAAAAGTTTATATAAAATATAAATGTCAAAGCTCAATGCCTTGACATTTTATTTCAATATATCCGTGAGGTCGTCTTTGATGAAACAATATAAATAGTATATGAAAGGGGTATCCTAAACACAATAATAAAAATTTAAGTTAAAGAGTAAGGTAAAAATATAGATATATAAAATACGACCTCATGGTGTCCCTGTTACACTTCCCCATAATTGGCAGGAACAACTAAACTATAGCAAAATCGAGGTTATCTTGTCAACATCTATTTTTCTTGCTACAAACCTGAAATTTGAGAGATTTTTCTCTTCAATTTACAAATCTCCCTAGAGCAATTTATTAAATTGAGATAGAAAAATTAAGTAATTTTTAAAATTCAAAGAAAAATTGGCTCAAAAAAAAGTTGAAAAAAATTTAAAATTTTGACACTATTTGACATATTTTGATTAAAAAAACTAACTAATCATGGTTAGTTAGTAAAAATTTCTTTATCTTTTTGTTTTCTAATTTTAACTTTAATCTCTTAATAAGATACTTTTTAGGTAACTCTTTTAAGATATTAGTATTCGTATGTAAAAGATTAGTATAATAATAAATTGTTTCTAAAGACTTATTATTTAAAGTACCAAAGAAATAATCAGGATTAGATGCTTTTCCAGGAATGGCTAGAATAACTAAATAAGGTTTTCTTTTATCTAAAATTATCTTTTCAGTATGAATCATAAAGCCTAAATTATTTAAAGTTTTTCTAACTAATGGATAATCATTATTGGGTGAAACAACTATTCTTTTAATGTTCTTTAAACCATTCTTTTCACTTAATATCTTACTAATTAAAATACCACCCATACCAGCAATGACAATCGTATCAACGTCTTTATTTAGATTTTTAATACCATCTTCTTCTCTTACTTCAATTTTCTTCTCTAAATTATATTTCTTGATATTTTCTCTTGCTATTTTTAAAGGATTGGGATTAATATCACTGGCAATTACTTTTATATGTTTTAAAGTTTGAACTAGATAAATAGAAAGTAAGGCATGGTCACATCCAACATCAATTACATAAGAATTATCAGGAATTAAAGAGGCTACTGTTTGTAGCCTTAAACTTATATTTATCATTAATCAGTTAAAAAGTCCTTTAACTTTCGAGATCTACTTGGGTGTCTTAACTTTCTTAAAGCTTTCGCTTCAATTTGACGGATTCTTTCTCTTGTAACATTGAAGATTTGACCTACTTCTTCTAAAGTTCGACATTGCCCATCATCAAGTCCAAACCGAAGTCTTAAAACTTTCTCTTCCCTTTCAGTTAAGGTTAATAAGACACCTGATAACTCTTCTTTTAACATTCCAATTTCCGTATATTCTTCAGGAGACATCGTTCTTTCATCTTTAATAAAGTCTCCTAAATGCGAATCATCTTCTTCTCCAATTGGTGTTTCTAAACTAACTGGGTCTTGACTAATCTTATAAACTTCTCTTACTTTATCTAGGGAAATACCTAACTTTTTAGCAATTTCTTCATCAGTTGGCTCTCTGTTTAATTCTTGAGTTAATTGTCTTTGAACTCTAGCTAATTTATTAATCGTTTCAACCATATGAACGGGTATTCTAATCGTTCTGGCTTGATCTGCTATGGCTCTTGTAATTGCTTGTCTAATCCACCAAGTTGCATAAGTTGAAAACTTATATCCTTTATCAGGGTCAAACTTATCAACCGCTTTCATAAGACCTATGTTACCCTCTTGAATAAGGTCTAAAAATAACATTCCTCGTCCAACATACTTTTTAGCAATACTAACTACTAATCTTAAATTTGATTCAGCAAGCATAGCTTTTGCATGTTCATCTCCTTGCGTTGCAAGTCTTGCATATTCAAACTCTTCATCACTTGTAAGCAAGTTAATTCGACCTATTTCTTTTAAATACATTCTAACTGGGTCATTTATTTTAATATCTTTGGAATTTGATAAATCTTCAAGTATCTGATCAGGAGTTTCAATTTCTTCTCCCCCATCATCAACTATATCATCTTCAGATTTAATTTCAATATTATTTTCAAGTAAAACATTATAAAGTTCATCTAAAGAATCAGCATCAATATCTAAACCTTTTAATTCGGAAGCTAGTTGTTCATAAGTTACATATCCTTTTTCTTTTCCTTCCTTAACTAGTACTTCTTTTCTTTCTTCAAAAGTTTTGATTTCACTTATCATTATTATTTTCACTCCCCATTTTAAGTTTCATGATTTGATTAACTATTTTAGCCTGTTCATTTAAATCAACTTCATCTTCTATTAATTTCTCTAATCTTTTGATTTCAAGAGCCACATTATATTTCTTGATTACATCTAAATATTCTAAAATAGTTTTTTCATTTGCCTTACTATCTAAATCGAGTCCCATGATTTCTTTAAAAACCTCATCGATTTCTTGATTACTCTCAATATAAGTATTAAAGTCCGCCATATTAATATAACCATATTTTTCATAAAAATAAGCAATTTCTCTTTCTAAAATTCGATAACTTGCAATTGGAAAATAAACTCCACTATTCTCGACTATGGTTATAACTTCTTTATTTTCTAACATATAATAAATGATAGATTGCATAGCTTTCTCGTACTTATCAAGTCTCTTTTTAGGCTTTTTTTCAAAATCATTTGCAACAATTTTAGCATTTTCTTGATTAGCTAGTAAATCTTTCAACTTTTTTTCCAAAGTATTATACCACATATCAGTTTCTTTGGCAAGATTTTTTAACATAATTTCCCGTTTTATTTCATCTTTAACTAAACTGATTTCTTTTAAAACCGAATTAACATAATTAGCCTTCTCTGTACTATTATTAAAATTAACTCCTCTTTTTAAATTTCTTATCTTAAAATCATTATAACTAATAGCATTATCAATTAAAGAGATAAACTTTTCGCTTCCATATTTTAAGATATAATCATCTGGGTCTAACCCCTCACTTAAAGGAATTACTTTAACATTACAATTATTATCTTCTAATAATTTGCCATTATTGATAGTAGCATTAATTCCAGCATTATCTCCATCTAAACATAAATAAACATTCAAAGATAGTCTTTTAATTAAATTAATTTGGTCATTCGTTAAAGCGGTACCCATCGTTGCTATACAGTTTCTAACTCCAATCGTATGAGCCCTGATAACCGCCATAAAACCTTCCATTAAAATAACAAACTTCACTTTTCTTACTTCTTCGCTTGCTCTATGGTAATTATAAATATTCTCTCCTTTTTTAAAGATAGCCGTTTCTTTGGTATTTAAATATTTATTAATATTTTCTCCATTATAAATCCGTCCTGCAAACCCATTAACTTGGCCATTTGTATTATATAAAGGAAAAATTATTCTTTTAACGTAGGCGTCATTATCATTAGTTGTTAATCCTAAAGCATCTAAAGTTTTTAAATCATAACCTTTTTTGGTTAATAATTTCGTTAGACTATCTCTTTCAGTTAAAGCTAGTCCTATTTGAAACTCTTTAATCGTTTCCATATCAAGTTGTCTATTTTTTAAGTATTCTCGAGCCTTTGCTCCTTCACTTGATAATAAATTATTTTGAAAGAATTTATTGGCTATATCATAGATATCATAATAAGTTTTATTTTTATCAGGTTTCGCTTTAAAATCATTACCAACACTAATTCCAACTTCATTCCCAATTTGTCTTACAGCATCAGGAAAAGGTATATTTTTAAACCGCATTAAGAAATTAAAAACATTTCCTTTTTCACCACATACAAAACACTTAAATATTTGTTTTTCTCTAGATACACTTAAAGATGGATTATTATCATTATGAAAAGGACAAAGTCCAAAATATCCTTTACCTTTTTTCTCAAGAGGAATATATCTTCCAATAAATTCAACAATATCAACACTTTCACGAATTTTCCGAATTAAATTTTGATCAAATTTATTTGAATCCATGATACCCTCCTTAAAAAAGACTATTATCTAGTCTCAATTTTAACTTTTTTACCATTAAAGGCTATTACCATTTTAGTTACATTATAATTTTTAACTTCATCTTCATATTTATTATCTTCTATTTGTTTAAAACCTAATTTTATAACCTCATCAAAATTATTATTATCTGCTAATTTAACTTCTATTATATAAGCATTATTAGTAATAGATGAAACTGGTTTTAACATAATATCATATCTTCCATATCCAGATTCTCGATTACTTTTTATCTTAAAATACTCGTATCCACTTGTAAGTAATCCTAAAACATAGGCATGATAAAATCTTTCTCCATCATCATTACTTGGTACATCATAATAACTAAAGGTTTCTATAATATATTTTTGAAAATTACTTTTAAACATTTCCATTTTATTATTTATTAAATATTCAATAAAATCATATTTAGTTAATACATTATTTTTAAACCAATTACTAGCAATACTTTTTAAACTTTTTTTCACTTCTAAATTAGGTATTTTTAAAGTAACATTATCGGTATTATCCACTTCCTTTATAGGTGTTAAATAACCAGTTAACATAAATAAAGTCCAAATTGTATTTCTATCACTTTCTAAATTAGTTAAATTCATATGTAAATCTAAACTAACTCTTTCAATTACTTCACTTTCAAGTAACCTATGAAATTCATTTAGAATTAAGGAACTATTTTTTAAATTAAAAATTAATTTTTTAAGTAAATCCATACTTCCTGTATTTACCCAATAAGCATCAAATTTTTGTTCTAATAAATAATTTAATATACTAACTGGATTATATATTGTATTATTACCAAATAAATAACCATCATACCATTTTTTAACTTCCTCAAATTTATCTATTAAACCATACTCTTTTAATATTTCTTTAACTTCACTTTCAGTAAATCCAAAGTAATTTGAATATTCATTATCAGTTATACTATAGGTATTAAAATTATTAGCACCTGATTGTAATTCTTCTATTGCAACTCTAAATACTCCTGTTACAATTCCCTTTTTTAAATTAAGATTATCTTTGAAAGTTGATGCAAACATTTGTTTTTCAAAACTAAGAACTTCTTCATAATATCCTTTTAAATAACCATTTATAATAGGAACGTCATATTCATCTAATAATACTATTACTTGATTTTCATAATGTTTATTTAAATAATTTACTAATTTAGCTATTGCTTTTGATAAAAGTATATTTTCTTCTTTTCTTTTAATTCTTAAAAAATCTGCTTTATCAGTTTCATCTAACTTATCACTTGTTTCTAAATATTCATATTTATCATACAACGATTTCATTAAATCTTTATAATTTTCAATAAATTCTTGATAATTATTAGAATTTAAATCTTTAAATGAAATTGATATGACAGGATAATTATTTGCTTCACTTAAATATTTATCACTTTGTTCCATTATTTTAAGTCCATTAAATAAATTATTATCTTTATAATGAATATTAAAATAATAATCAAGCATTGACATATTTACACTTTTACAAAATCTTCTTGGTCTTATAAAGCAACATGGTTTATCAAAATCATCAATTATTTCTTTAATTAATAAAGTTTTATCAATATATAAATAATCTTTTTCAATGATTTTTTTGAAATCAGAAATTCCAGTTGGAACTTTTTTCATCTAACCATCTCCATTTCTATTAATATAGTATCATAAAACATATATAAAGTAAATAAATTTAGAAAAAAACGGCTAAATTTCAAAAATTCACGAATTAAGACAAAGTTATTTACAAGTTTTAAAAAAAATAGTATAATGTTACAGTTAGTTCTTTTAACTTAAAGAAAGGAGGATTATTTTTTAATGAATAAAGAGTCTAAAACTCGATTTGTTATTTTAGGTGGATTAGGCGAGATTGGAAAGAACATGTATGCTTTAGAACATGAAGATGAAATTATTATCATTGATGCAGGTATTTCATTTGCTGAACTTACTATGTTAGGAATTGATTATGCTATTCCTGATTATTCTTATTTAAAGCAAAATGAAAGTAAAATTAAGGCTTTATTTATAACCCATGGTCATGAAGACCACATTGGAGCTATCCCTGTTCTTTTACAAAATATTGATATTAAAAATATCTATGCACCTAATCAAGCTTGTGAACTTATTAAATTAAAATTAACAGAAAAGAATATTCGGTTTGATAATTTATTTACTTATAAAAGTGATGATGTTATTAAATTTAAACATTTTGAAGTCGATTTCTTTAGAACTACTCACTCGGTTCCCGATTCTCATGGAATAAGAGTTAAAACACCAAATGGAGTTATTGTTACAACAGGAGATTTTAAGTTTGATTTTACCCCAATTGGGCCGATGGCTGATTTACATAAAATGGCAAGAATTGGTGAAGAAGGGGTTGACTTATTAATAAGTGATTCAACTAATGCTTTAAATGAAGGCATTTCAAATAGTGAATCAACAGTTGATGCCGCTTTAAATGATATTTTTGATGATGAAAGAAACTCAAGAATTATAATTGCAACTTTTGCTTCTAATATATATAGATTAAAGCATATTGTGGAAACTTGTTATAAACATCAAAGAAAAATTTGTATCTTTGGAAGAAGTATGGAATCGAATATTGATATTTCAATTAAAGGTGGTTATATCAATCATAAGGAATTATTTATTTCACCTGAAGAAGCAAATACTTTAAAACCAAAAGATGTTTGTATTTTATGTACAGGAAGTCAAGGTGAACCATTAGCAGCTTTATCCCGAATTGCTGATTTGGAACATAAACATATAAAGTTAAGACCTGATGATGTAGTTATTTTCTCATCAAGTCCAATTCCCGGAAATGCCTTAAGTATTTCAAGAACAATTAATAAACTTTATTTACAAGGTGTTAAGGTCTATACGAATACAACGATTTCAAATATTCATACATCAGGTCATGCTAATAAGGAAGAGCTTAAGTTAATGATAAGACTTTTGATGCCTAAATATATGTTACCATTCCATGGAGAATATCGAATGTTAAAGAGTCATGCTGATATTGCTAATATGTGTGGAATTCCTAAAGAAAATATTTTTATTTTAGATAATGGTGATACTTTGGATATTAAAAATCATGAAATAACAGTTGGTGAAAAAATTGAGATGAGTGATGTTTATATTGGAGGTTCTAATGCTGGTGAAGTTGCTGCTCAAGTTATCAGGGACAGAAAAATCATGGCTAGTGATGGAATTTTAGTAGTTGTTTCCAATATTGATATTCGAACTAAAAAACTTTTAACTAAACCAACCATTGTAACAAGAGGTTTTATCCAAGTAAATGAAAACGAAGAATTAATTAAAATGTTAGAAATAAAAGCTAGTTTATTAATAACTAATAAATTAAAAGAAGCTGGCGTTACTTTTCAAGATATAAAGAGTTTTCTTCAAACAAATATAAGTGCTTATATAATGGAACTAACTGGAAGAAAACCAATTATTTTACCAATTATTTTAGATATTAAAAGACCTAATCAATAGTGATTAGGTCTTTTTTAATAATACATATATGATAAAATATTATAAACATTATATCTATTTTTATTGACACAAATATCCTATTACTTTATAATTATAAATGGATATACTTAATTCGTTAGGTGCTACTTTATAGACGATTATTATTCTTGATAAGACTACATCCTAAAAATTTGTTTGTAAAGGAGCATGATACTATGTTGAAAAAAGAATTCTTTTATCAAGTAGTAGTATTACTACTAATAGGACTTTTGTTCCTAGCATTATCTTTAATTAGATAATAAAACGGCACTCTAACGATTTCGTCTAGCGTTAGAGTGCTATACCAAATTTGGAATAGTACCTAACCTCTCGATATTAGGTATATCCTCTTTTTATTATATGAAGTTTCTCTTCATGTATTCATATTATCATATTTTTGTTATATAATCAAGTATTATTTGATACTTTTTATAGAAAATTATTTTGTTTTTGGATAAATTTCATGTGTTTTGTCTTCAAATATTGTTCCAAAATTTTCTTTATTCCAAAGTTCTTTTTCATAAAAGAATTTAACATCAACATCTAAGTCTTTTAACTTATTCATAATATCATATATCGTTGTTGTCTTTTTATTTTCAGAATAAATTTTATCTTTAGAAAAATAGTTTGGTAAATTTCCTTTAGTTATCAACTCTTTAATACTATTTTCATCTTCTAACTTCTTCATAGCTTCTTTTACTAGTTCTCTACTATCTTCTTTAGTAAAGCCTACTATTGTATAAAAATGTATTTTACAATGCTCTATTTCAATATTTTGAATTTTATCAAGAGTTTGAATTCTATATTTTATAAAGCCCATTAATTCATCAAACTTATCTCTTTGCTGTACAAAGGAATATATATCATCTAAATGTGTTAAAACTCCATTGCTTCCTAAAATTACTCCTTCATCAACTTTTAATTCTATCAAATAAATATCAGTAAGTTTTTGAGATTTTTCGTCTATTCCATAAAATACACAATCAACTCTTCCATCCTTCTGCTTTTTTCCACCATTGTCTGATTCTACTTTTCTTTCCTTATTGGTTATTCCATATTCTTGTTCAAAATATTTAATACTTATTCCTGATTTTTTTTCATTTTCAAAAATATTTGTTTTGTCACCATTTAGCATGAATTGAAATTGATATTTCTTTTCTTTTTCTGGAGTTCCTTCATAGGCTGTAAGAGATTTTTTAACTATTTCGAAAAAAGATTTTTGAGAATTAAAATTACTAACCTCTTCAATACTATATTCTAATTGCTCGATAGCCTTAAAATCAAATTTGACATCCCGAATTGTGTCCTGAACATCTTTTAACTTACCATCAACCTCGGTTAATCTTACAAGTTTTAAAAATTCATATTGAATATCTATTATTTTTTGGATATCTTCTAAATCATTAAATTTAAACTTTTTAGAGTTACTTTTTTCATCGTATTCAAAAGATACTTTTTTGATTTCTAAAAAATCTTTAAACTTTTGAAGTTTTGCCTGAACTTTTTTTTCATTTACTTTAGTAGCATACTGAAAAGTAATTGAAGACATTTTGAATTTAAAATATACCTCCATTTGTTTTAAAGTTTCTATTAATCTTTCTTTTAACTTATTATTAAAATCTTTTTGAACATCTGAAGTATTACATTGATATGTATTAATAGGAAAACTAAAATCAATATATTTTTTATCTTTATCTTTTGATACTTCAAAAGCTTTATTTCCATTATAATAAATTAAATCTTTTTTATTCTTTCTTATCCTAACAATACAACCTGGAAAATATTTTTCAAAATTTTCTTTTTTTCTAAAATTATCTAAACTATATTTTACTTTAATGAATGTTTTTTCTGCCATAAATAATGCCTCCATACCTTTATTATCAATACAATGAAACTTTAAAATCTAGTTTCATCATATATGAAGCCCACTTCATGCATTTATATTATCATGCATTACCTATATAATCAAGTATTTTGATAATCAAAATAATGATAATTGATTAGAATCTGGTAAATCTTTTAATATTTTCATCATTTTCATTTTATCAATTAAAGTAGTTGAAACTTTAGCTCGTTTTTGTAAATCTTCAATACTTAAGAAATTTCTTGTTGCTCTTTCTTGAACAATGGCTTTTCCAACGGTGTCCCCTAGTCCATCAATGGCTCTAAATGGTGGAATTAAAGTATTTTCCATGGTATCAGAAATTACAAACTTAGTTGCTTCTGATTTATCTAAATCAATATTTGCAAATTTAATACCCCTAGCCGTTGCTTCTAAGGCTACTCTTAAACCTTCTAAAACATCCGTTTCTTTCTTTGTTATCTCAAAACCTTTATTTTCTAAATCTTCAACTTTTAATTTAATAGCATCATACCCTTTAATCATTGTATCGATATCAAAGTCAACTATCCTAATTGAGAAGAAAGTAGCATAATAATTAAGCGGTTGATAAACTTTAAACCAAGCAATTCGAATTGCACTCATAACATAAGCACAGGCATGGGCTTTGGGGAACATATATTGAATTTTATGACAAGATTCAATATACCAATCTGGAATATTATTATCTTCCATAACTTTTTTCCATTCAAGCCATTTATCTGGTTCTTTTTTAGCTTTTCCTTTTCTAACAAACTCCATGATTTTAAAAGCATCTTTAGGTTTAAGTCCATGATTTTTTAAATAAACCATAATATCATCACGACAACCAATTACTTCTTTAAATTCACAGACATGGTTATCAATTAAATCTTCAGCATTCCCGTTCCAAACATCAGTTCCATGAGATAATCCTGATATTTTAACAAGTTCCCCGAAGGTTCTTGGTTTGGCTTTTACAAGCATATTAATAACAAAGTTCGTTCCCATCTCTGGAAGTCCTAAAGTTCCGGTTTCACATTTGATTTGTTCAGGCGTTACTCCTAACGCATCAGGAGAAGTTAATAAACTTAATATTTTAGGGTCACTCATCGGAAGCGTAGTTACATCAATACCTGATAAATCTTGAAGCATTCTCAATATGGTTGGATCATCGTGACCTAGTATATCAAGTTTTAAAACATCTTGATCGATTGCATGGTAATCAAAATGGGT
>CANQJD010000016.1 GCA_947624175.1 uncultured Bacilli bacterium | reverse complement strand
CATAAACCATTTTCATACTAATTCCTCGAAGTTTACTTTTCATCGTTCTTGAACCTTTAGAAATAATGGAAATATAACCATATTCTTTCGTTAATACATTTAAGATTTTACTTGTTTCACTATAATTTGTTTCATTTAAAACAATACCTTCAACTGTTACTTTCATTATCAATTCCTCGATATTCATTATATAAAAGGAAGTATTTGATATCTCCCGTTTTTCTAAATAATTCCCAAAGTAATTCTTCGGTTGTCATTTTATCACCCATTTATATAATGATATTTTTTTCCTTTTTTATTCAAAATCTAAATCATCTTTTAAACCTAACTCTTGTAAATATTTTTCTCTGTCTCGCCAATTTTTAATCGTTTTTACATAAAGTCTTAAATAAACTTTTTTGTTAAAATATTCTTCTAAATCAAGACGAGCCGCGGTTCCTATCTTCTTTAACATCGATCCATTCCGACCTATAATAATCTTTTTTAAGTTATCTCTATCAACAACAATTAAAACTCCAAGATTAACAATCTTATCTTCTTCTTCATACTCTTCTAAATAACAAGTTACAGAATGTGGTACTTCATCTTCGGTTTCTCTTAAGACTTTTTCGCGAACTAACTCAGTTATTATCATTGATGATGGTTGATTAGTTATATAATCTTTATCAAAATATAAAGTATCTTCTTCTCTTAAATATTTTTTAATGGTTTTAATTAGTTCATTGATGTTTGTTCCTTTAACTGAAGAAATTGGAACAATCTCTTTAAAATCATATAAATCTTTTAATTTAGTAATTTCTTTTAAAAGAATTTCTTTATCTTTTAATTTATCAACTTTCGTTAAAACTAAAATAACATCTCGATGTTCTTGTTTTAGTTTTTCTAAAATAAATTCATCACCTCGACCAAAACCTTCTTTAATATCAACTAAGAATAAGATTAAGTTAACATCATTAGTCATAGCATAGGCTTTTTTATTTAAAACCGTTCCTAGTTTATGTTTTGGTTTATGAATACCTGGTGTATCAACAAAAATTATCTGAGAATCATTATCATTATAAACTCCTTCGATTATATTTCTCGTCGTTCCTGATTTATCAGATGTAATTGCTATATGACGTTCTAAAATACTATTTAAAAGTGTTGATTTACCAACATTAGGTCTTCCAACAATACTTACAAATCCAACTTTCATACTTTAACCCTTTCTATATATTCTTTTACTGGGGAATAAGTCTTTCGATGTTCTTTAATTATTCCATATTTATTGATGGCTTCAACATGTTTTTTAGTAGGATATCCTTTATTGCTTTTAAAATCGTACATCGGATATTTTTTATCAAGTTCGACCATCATTCTATCTCTTGTTACTTTAGCAATTACAGAAGCCGCAGCAATACTTAAACTTTTACTATCCCCTTTAATTATAGAAGTTGCTGGAATATCCGTATCTAATTTCATAGCATCAATTAATAAGTGTTCAGGTTTAACATGACATTTACTGATAGCATCAAGCATAGCTAATTTAGTTGCTTCATAGATATTAACTTCATCAATTATTTTTTCATCAATTACTCCTATTCCATAACTTATAGCATCCTGAATTAAGATATCATAAAACTTTTCTCGTTTCTTTTCACTTAATTTTTTAGAATCGGTTAAACCTTCTAATTCATAATTAAGTGGTAAAATGCAACAACAAGCAACAACAGGACCTACTAAAGGTCCTCTTCCTACTTCATCAATTCCACCAATTAACTTAACTCCCTCTTTAATTAATTCTCTTTCAAATGTATATAAATCTTCCATATTATAAACTAGCTAGTCTTTCTTTAATTTTAAGACTAACTTCCTTCATATCAGCTTTACCTTTAACAAGTGGTGTTAATTCTTTCATGATTAATCCCATATCTCGAGCACTAGTTGGAGCAACTTTTTGAAATACATCATCAATTATTTTTTCTAAATCAGAATCTGATAATTGTTCTGGTAAATAAGTTTCTAATAATTTAATTTCTTCATTAGTTTTTGAAACTAAATCACTTCTTCCACCTTTTTCAAATTCTGCAATTGATTCTTTTCTAGTTTTAATCTCTCTTGTTAAAATATCTAAAACTAAATTATCATCAATCTCTACTTTCTTATTAATATGTTCTAAATCAATATTTCCTTTTACTCCTCTTAAAGTTTGTACTTTCATCATGTTCTTTTCTTTCATAGCTGCAACTATTTCATTTTTTAAATTTTCATACATAATTTCTCTCTCCATTTCTATTAATATAGTATCATATCTACCTTAAAAAGTAAATAATCTTAAATTTTAATTTTATGCATTTAAACTTTGTAAATTTTTATTTTCAAGTTGTTTATTTTCTTTTTCTAATTCTTTTAAACTTTTAGTTGAAGTTGGCATATCTTCTGGCATCATGCCACCTATATCAGCAATAGCCTTTCGTACTTTTTTACCAACTTCATAATGGGCTTGATTAGCAATCGATTCTGATTTAATATTTTCAGTTTGAGATATTCTAAATAAATTAGCAATAAGTTCATCACTACTCATATTGTCTAAAATATCTTCTCTATATCTCAAACCTTTTCTTTTGGCAATATCATCGGCTGTTTCTCCACCATATAATCCTTTATAACCAAAGTTATGAAATCTATCAAAGTTTTTAACTCCAGCCTTTTTAGCAGTTTGATTTAAAGAATAATTACCTTTCTTAGTTAATCTTCTTTGATAAAATCTTTTCTCATCTTCAGTTAATAAATTATATTCTTTTTCTCTAATCTCTTGCTTTCTTGTTTGCACCGCGAAATAGGTTTGTCCAAGTGCAACTTTTTCTTTTTTGGGATCAGCATTTTGAACAATTAGATAGCAAGCATATCTTGATAATTTATAATCAAGCAACTTTCTTTTTGCACCTGAACCTATTTCTACCATTTTTCCCATTTGGGAAAAATGATCATCAATAAAATTATTACTTTTTTTACAAGCAATTTTTGCATTTTCTATAACGTTGATAAATTTATCCCATCTTTTATACTCTAGCACTTTTTGTAACTCACGTGCATACCAATATTCATTTCCATAGTCATCTAAATGTTTTATATTTTCAAAAATTTTATTATCAATTATTTTCATTACCTTCTCCTTTACTTATTTATTTTAAATTACTTTTTTCTTTTGTGTCAAATATATCTGGTTGTATTTTTTTACTTCTTCTTTTGCCTTAATTTTATCATTTTGTTGATTTCAACAAAATGGTAAAATATATTTGAGTTGTTCGATTTTTTTGTGGCAACTGACCACATTTTGTAGTCAGTTTATTAGCCTCTTTTTTTAATGTATTATAAGATATTTTATATTATCAAAATTATTCATTATTATAGTTGTTATTTCAAAGTTATTAATTTTTAGTGTTTTTGAGAAAATTCGGCATTTCCGAATTTTCTCATTATGTCTATCTCTTTTAATCTTTCTCAATATAAATATTTCTTATAAATTTATTACTTGCCGATTTTGTTTTATTGTCAAGTTTATTTATTATTTTCAAGTTTCTTTTTGTCATCTATATATTGATAATTTAAAGCATTTTTATTAGAAATTGCAGATTTTTTAGTTTCTTTTTCATAAGAAGTTCTAGCGGCATTTGCAACTTTTCCTCCCCGAGCAGCAACTTTCATATTTTCATTTAATCCATATGGATGTTCACTTGTTGCAATATCGCGAGCTGCTATTTCACCAATATTAGTTAAAGCAATTTCTATATCGGTCATATTATCTCTCAAGGATTCTTTCCTAAGACCTTTATATGCTTTATATTCACTAGCTTTCATTCCAGACCAACTTTTATATATTTCATTAGTAAGTAAAGCATATTCAAGAGGCTCTTTAATTCCTCCTTCTTTCCATACATCAGTTAGTTTAAATCTATCTAGTATTCCTTTTAATCTTGCTTCAATCCAATTATCAGAGTATCCTTTTTTACGATAGTAATCAATTCCTCTTTTAATAGAAAGTTCAGGATCAAATACTTCATCAATTCTTTCACTTCCTAAATTAGCAAGCCAAACCTTAAGTGGCTCCGCTTTAGGGCTTGGAACCGATTCAATTAACCTTAATATTCCTCTTGTATCTAAAGCATCTGTTTCCCTTAATTTTCCATCTTTGGCTAACATTTTCAACTGTACGATTTTTTCGGACACTTGACTTCCTTCATTAATTAACTTTCGTTTTAAGTCATTCCAATACCTTCTTGGTGTATTAGATGCTGTTAAAACCTCTATAACATCAACAACACTAAAGAAATAATCTTCCTTTTCACTATTCCAAATACTTCTAATTTCTTTTCCTTCAAATAAGTTTGATATCGTTTCTAATTTTTTATTCATATTAATAATTCCTTTCTATTTTTAAAATCCTTCATTCTTGACACATTATTATAACCTATTTGATTTTTAGATTCAAGTATTTTTTGATACTTTTTTGTATTTTTTAAATAGAAAGAATTACTATATTATTTATAATATCTCTTTTCATTATTTTCAATTCTATCTAACATATTCACAGAATATGTATTACCATAAGTAACATCTAAAAGTAATTTACTTAAATTTAATAATAAAACTTTATCTAAATTATTGATAATTCTTTTCTTGCCTAAAGAATCAAGATAAACTGAAAAATCTTTATTTAAATTTTCTAATCTTTCTTTTACTTCTTCTAAATAAAGTTCTTGAATAGCTTTAATAGCAGAAACCGCACCAGTTACTTGAAAAGCTACAAAAACTTTATCTGGAATACTTTGAACAAGATTCTTGACTTCTTCTTCTAACTCATTAATTTCTTTTACAATTAGATCCATAATTCTAATAATATCAGAACTATTATTTAAACAATCTTCAATTACTTTATAATGTTTATTTAACATACTATCTATATCAACCATAAACTCTCCTTAAAAACTCTTGGGATTAAAATCAACTTCTATTTTAATTTTATTATTTGTTTTATAATGATTTAATAATTCTTCTAATACTATTCTTAAATTCTCTTCTTGTTTATATTTAATTAAAATATTAAATCGATAAATATTATTTATTCTAAAGGGATTAGCTAAACTAGGTCCTAAAATATTAAGTTTTAAATTATTACTTAAATATTCTTTTATTTTAGAAACTTCTTTTGATAAAAGTTGGTAATCACTACTCTTAACTCTAATTAATACTAAATAATAATAAGGTGGATAACCAAGTAATTTTCGGTTATGCATTTCTTCTTTAAAGAAACCTAAATAGTTATTATCTTTAGCATATAAAATAGCATAATGTAGAGGGTTAAAAGTTTGAATAATAACTTCACCTGTTTTTTCTCCTCTTCCACTTCTACCACTTACTTGATTAAGTAACGAAAAAGTTGTTTCACTACTTCTAAAATCAGGAATATTTAAACTATTATCAGCATTAATTACTCCAACTAAGGTAACATTAGAAAAATCTAATCCTTTAGCAATCATTTGAGTTCCAATTAATATATCATATTGATGATCTTTAAAAGCATTGATAATTTTTTCGTGACTTCCTTTTTTAGTGGTAGTATCAAAGTCCATGCGAATTGTTTTATAATTTGGAAATAATGTTCCTAATTCTTCTTCAACTTGCTCTGTACCACTTCCGGAATTAATAAGTTCACTTGATGTGCAACTCGGACATTTATTTGGTCTTGCTTCAGCATATCCACAATAATGACATCTTAACATACCACTTGTTTTATGATAAGTTAAAGTTATTTCACAGTTTGGACAAGTAAAAGTTTTACCACAGTTATTACAAACAACGGTTGATGCATATCCTCTTTTATTTAAAAACAAAATTACTTGTTCGCCTTTTTCTAATACTTCTTTAATTTTATTTACTAAAACTTCGGAAAAGAATTTTGTTACTTTCTTGGTTTTAAACATATCAACAACCATAACTTTGGGAAGTGGTCTATCATTTACCCGTTTATTTAAAACTAATAGTTTATAAACTCCCTTTAAGGCTCTAGCATAAGATTCTAAAGTTGGAGTAGCTGACCCTAAGATAACTGGTGCTTGATGATACTCCCCTCTCCATTTAGCAACTTCGATTGCATCATATCTTGGCATATTATCTTGTTTATAAGAACTAGAATGCTCTTCATCAATAATAATAATTCCAATATTTTCTAAAGGAACAAAAATAGCTGACCTTGCTCCAATTACAATCTTAATATTTTCTTTTTTAATCTTCCTATATTCATCATACTTTTCAGAATCTGATAACCCGGAATGAAAAATAGCAATAATACTTCCAAATCTCTCTTTAAATCTTCTAACCGTTTGAGGAGTTAAACTAATTTCAGGAATTAAAACAATTGCCGTTTTTCCCATACTAATAACTTTCTCAATTAACTCCATATAAACTTCCGTTTTCCCACTTCCTGTTACTCCATATAATAAATAAGTATTATTTTTACCTAACTCTACTTCCTCATAGACTTGTTTCTGTAATGCGGTTAAAGGATATTTTTCTTTTTTTTCTACTTGATCATTTAATCTATAAACTTCTACTTTTTCTTTTACTAATATTCCCTTTTTAATTAAAGTATCAACACTACTACTAATACTTTTTAAATAGGTATAAGTTAGATTCTTACTTTTTCTTAAAATATTGATAATCACTTCTTGTTTATCAGTTAATTTAATACCTCCAAGTTTTTCTTCATTAAGATAAACATAAGTTTCATATTTAATATTTATTTTTTTCTTCTTTTTAGCTTTATAACCATTAGGAAGCATAACTTGATAAGCTGATATTAAAGTTGATAAAGTTTTACTACTTATATATTTTCCAAGTTCTAATAATTCAGGAGTTAAAACAATGTCTTCATCTATAACCTCAATTATTTCTTTTAATTCATAATCAGATTCATAATTATCTTTATCTAATATATCTAAAACAAACCCTTCTAATTTAAAGTTCGCAAAAGGTGCTAATACCCTAACTCCTATTTTAATTTTATTTTCTAACTCTTTTGGTACTAAATAAGTAAACGTTTTATCAATATTTCGGTTAGATAATTCAACTAAAACACTTATTAACATATTATCACTTCCTTTTACTAGATTTTAACAAATAAACTTCAAAGTTACAAGTTAAATAAGTAAATATTTACACAAAAAAGCTTTAAAATTAGTAATACAAATACTTGATAAATTCCCTAACTTTTTGTATTATATAAGCAAGGAGAAAAATATGATACAAAGAAAAAATTATTTAAACAAATTAATTAAATTTAAAGACAAAGATTTAATTAAAATAATCAAAGGTATAAAAGGATGTGGTAAAAGTACCATGATGGAGTTATATAAAAATTATTTAATTCAAAACGGAATTAGTAAATCTCAAATAATAAGTCTCAATTTAGAAGATTTATCCTTTAGTTTTATAAATAATTATTTAGATTTATATAATTATATAACTTCCAAATTATTAAAAGATAAAAAAAATTATGTTTTTATTGATGAAGTTCAAATAATTAATGAATTTCAAAAAGCCGTTGATAGTTTATACTTAAATAAGAATATTGATTTGTATATTACTGGTTCAAATGCTAAATTACTATCAAGTGAGTTATCAACTTTATTAGCAGGAAGATATATTGAAATCAAAATGTTACCTTTATCTTTTAAAGAATATATATCAGTAAAAAAAGAAAAAGATTTAGAAAAATTATATAATGAATATATAACTTTAGGTTCTTTTCCATATTCTACTATGTTAGAAGAAGATGAAATAAGTCTTTATTTAGGAAGTTTATATAATGATGTTATTATTAAAGATATTATAATAAGAAAAAATATAAGTGATGAGGCTATGTTAAAAAGTGTTGCTAACTTTGCTCTTGATAATATAGGAAATATATTATCAAGTAACAATATAGCTAATACTATGACAAGTGATGGAAGAAAAGTAAATGTTAAAACTATTGAAAAATATTTAGAAGGCTTTCAAGAATCATTTTTCTTATATAAAGCTCAAAGGTATGATATCAAAGGTAAACAGTATTTAAAGACTAATGAAAAGTATTATGTCGTTGATTTAGGTTTAAGATATTTTATGTTAGGAAGAAAATTAAGAGATAGAGGTCATATTCTTGAAAATGTAATATATTTAGAATTAAAAAGACGAGGTTATGATGTTTATGTTGGTAAAGTTGATGAATACGAAATAGACTTTGTAGCTATAAATAGTCAAGGAAGAATGTATGTTCAAGTTTGTGAAACATTAAAAGATAATGAAAATAAAATTCTAACTCGTGAATTAAATTCTTTAGAAAAAATAAATGATAATTATACTAAAATAATCTTAACATTAGATAAAATACCTTTATCTAATGAAAATGGTATAATTGTCAAGAATGCAATTGATTGGTTAATTGAAGAAGACTAATAAGAAAGGTTCTTATTAGTCCTTTTAAGGTAATGCTATATTATAAGCAGTAACTGGACTCATCCCATCTCCAGAAGTTATTTTAACTCCAGATTTTAGATTAATGGACGGGCGGACCCCCTGGGAGGACGAACCCTCGCGCAAGAAACAAGCATAGTCGACGTACCGAACGAACGAGCTAGATTGTGGGTTTATTAACCATATATCACTTGAACTTCTATAACCACTTCCTAATTGGGCTGAAAACATTTCTCCTACTCTTGGTAATCCTACTAATCCAGTCCATGTACTACTTGTCTTTTCACAACTACTTGTTGGCTCACTTGTATTACTTGTACTACATATTGAATTTTTATAACTTGATGATGAACCAACTGTACCTAAATAATATGTTCCTTCAGTTATATATTTTTCTAGTTCAGGGGTTAACCATGTATTATTCAAATATGCTCCCCAATAGTTTTCATCTCCACTTTCAACTGATGTCGTCCAACTTGTATCCTGGCCAAAATTTTTAGTTATAACTGTATTTTCTTCATCCCTTACATAATCCACACTCGTTAATTTTGTCGTTCCATTTTCTATTCCCACTATTCTATAATCTTTACCATTTACTTTTACATACTCTCCACTTATTCTTGTATTTATTAATTCCCCAGATTTTCCTGTTGCTTTGTCTATCGTTATCGTATATGGTTTACTTTTTGTTCCTTCTCCATTTAACTCGATATTTGATTTTAGATTTACGGATGGACGAACCCCAAAAGCATAGGAATGATGATCGTTGCTCAAAATGCCGTACTCATCAACATTCCAAACGCACCACCTATATGGGGTTATTAACCACCAATAATAGCCTATATTTAAATAACCTGTTGAAATACTTGCATTTTTATAGCTTTGGTAATATTCATATGCATTTAATGAACCTACATCTCCTTGCACTATATCAGCACTATCATCTGTTGGTGGTTTTCCTGGTATTTCATTTTCATCTTCTGTCGCATTCCATTTAACATTTTGGACTATTATATTTTCATAATTATAAAGTGTATCTTTAAAATCTTCATTTAACCATTGATATATCCATGAATCTTTATATGTTTCATTATTTGCATTCCAAGGTATGGTTGCTATGACATCTTGTGTTATCATTTTCATTGTTCCATCAGGATTTATTGCTGTTATTCTCCATAGTTTTCCTGAATACCATACATAGTTAAAATCTATACATTCATTACTTCCTGATAAGTAGGTTATTCCATCTTCTTCTATAGTAAGATTTTGACAACTTTCAGTTGTATGACTTGCTATCGCTTCTTTTACAGTATCAGCAGCCCCTTTAGGTGCTACATCATTATAAGTATAAAGATTTACTTTAAAACTGAAAGTTTGATGTTCGACATTTTGAGTATATTCTTGGTCTATCCAAGCATATATTCTGTATTTTGATTCAAAAGTTCCTGTTTCTGTTTTAGTTAAAATTACTTTACCATCAGATGCACTTGTTAAAGTAGGTGCTTTTAAATCATTATAAATAGATGGTTCTACTACTTCTTGGTTATTATCATCTGTTAAATAAACTTTAATAAAATTAGAATCTAAAGTATTATTACTATCTTCTGTTAAATAGATTTCATATGTAACGGCTTCTTTTTTATCAGATACACTTCCTTTAACAGTAAAATCTAAATAACCTAGTTTATCTAAATTCTGTTTAGCAAAAGCATCACTTATTGGATAGGCATAAGCTATATTAATTGAATTAGTTCCACTTTCAAATTCAGCTTTAATACTATTACTTGTTAAAGTAAATGCCTTAATAGTTTTAGAATACATAAAGAAAGCATAAGTAGAACCTAATAAAACTATTACTAACGTTATTATTCCTATTACTAATATATTTTTTCTCTTTTTAATTTCCATATTATCATACTCCTTTTTAATTTCTTATAATAATTTAATTATTTTAGTAAATATATATAAAAACGACACAAAGAATGTAGTATTACTCTACTACATCTTCATGTCGTATTTTGTATTATATTATTATTTATTCTTTGTATCTTTCTTAGTAGCCCCCCCCCATTGTTTACTCTATGTTGACAAGTTTTATTTGATACACTAACTATATTTATCATATAAGGTTGCTCCTTTCTATCTATGAATTAATAATATCATGATATTAAGTTAATAGCAATTATTATTTTTTATTAATTTACATTTTTAGACAATTATCTTGTTATATTACATTCTTCTAATATCTTATCTTGTAAAGAAAACATTTCTTGTTCTTCTTCTTTAGTCATATGATCATATCCAAGTAAATGTAACATACCATGAACGGCTAAAAAACAAAGTTCTCTAATTTCAGAATGTCCATATTCTTTGGCTTGACTATGAACTCTATCAATTGATATATAAATATCTCCTAAAACTCTTTCTTCCGGATTAAAAGTCTTATCATCTTCAAGAGCAAAACTAATAACATCTGTTTCCATATCTTTATCTCGATAAGTCTTATTAAGTTCATGAATATAATCTTTATCTACTACGATAACATTAAATTCTACTTTTTTAATATTTAATATTTTTAATCCTTTTTTTAATACTTTTAAAACTATTTTAAAATTCTCATCTAAATTTTCTTCTGTTTCATTAAATAAACCTATTTTCATAACTACCTCACATCATTATATATAAAAGAGCAACGACTCCTATAATTATTCCTGAAATTAATAAAGTTCCAATGGTCTTTTTAGACATCTTCTCGGTTATTAAATATAATAATCTATAAAGAAAATAACCAAGCATTCCCCCTATAATATTTAATAATATATCATCAACATCAAAGCATCTTCCAATTACTAACTGGACTATTTCAATTGAAATTGAAACAATAAAAATAAGTAAAAGAGCAATTTTTTTCTTATCTAATCTTAAATAATAAGAAGCAAAGAATCCATAAGGCATGAATAATAAGATATTTCCAATTACATTTTTATAAAATAAATTTGAACCAATCGGATATCTTGTTAACTCTTTAAATGGAATAAAATTATTACCATAAGAAATAACATCTTGATAAGTTACAATTTGAAAAAACATTAATATATAAATAGCAAAAATTAAAATTAATATTTCTTCATATAAAACAAACTTCGGTTTATATTTAATTAAATAAGTTATCCTAAGGGACATAATTGCAACAACAGTTACAGCAACAATTGGCCAGGTTATATGCATAACTTCTACTAAATTATTTGCTAAATTAAACATATTATTCTCCTTTATTTGCTTCTTTATCTTTATCAATAATTACTATATCGGTAATGTTTTCATATACTTTAAAAAATATATCTACATCTATTGTACTATCATTTACAATAATTTTCAATTTTTTTTGAGATAAAATCTTGGAATCTTTAGGTAAATTAGCTAAAATCTTACTTCTGGCTAGTTTTAAAGCTTCATCTGATGCTTCTTCTACTGTATAAACATTATCTTCATCAATTACTTCGCGAACTTTTTGAAAGGTAAATTTAAATGGTAAAAACTTATGGGCAAATATCTTGGTTTCTTCAATTTCTTCACCTAGATACTTTTCTTTATCAAAGAAATTAATTTCCTTATTTAGAATAGTTAAATTAAATCGATTCTTAACTTTCCCAGAATATTTCTTTTCTTGATAAGCAATTGGATATGAAACATGAACATTATACCAAGTCTCTCCATAAATAGTTGCATCAGCCTTTACATAGTCAACCACTTCTTCTTTATGGGTAATCTCCCCACTTACGATTACTTCTCCCTTTTTAACATAATCATTTAACTTCTTAACAATACTACCACTTCTTGCCTCAATCGATAAAATAATAGCATTTTTTAAAGCCACAATATTTCTTGGAGTATTATCATTATCTTCTTTGTTAATAATTCTTTTTTCAACCTCAATTACATATTTACTACCAACTCTGGTTATTTCTAACCATTCTAATTTACCTTTATTATTATTTAATATTTCTTTTTTAATTCTTTCTTTTTTTTCATAACTCTTAACAAACTTATATAACTTAATACCCCGACTATCTAATTCATCTTTAATTAGATTTTCTATCTCTTTATCTTCTGTTTTAACCTCAATTTTAAAAATAACATTTGATAAA
The DNA here is from genome assembly GCA_947624175.1 of uncultured Bacilli bacterium. GTDB lineage: Bacteria > Bacillota_I > Bacilli_A > RF39 > UBA660 > RUG591. The sequence continues at coordinate 16,457 of CANQJD010000016.1, read as the reverse complement.
AAGATAATTAAACTAATTCCAAAAAGAACCATAATAAAAAAAAGATAATGTCTTTTAAATAATTCTTGATATTTAATTAAACCTTTATATCCTATAAATTCTAAATTATAAATTTTCTTGAATTTTTCTAATTTCTTATAATTTTCATAGTCTAAATAAAGTAAATAATTATCTTTTTGCTTTTTAATTTTTTCAATATAAATATGATATTTTAATATTCTTTTAAAGTATTTATCTGGAATTTTTACAATATAAATATTTTTCATATCTCACCTACAGTTCCATTACTTTAATTACACCTTGTATTAAAACCTCATTATCAAGTAATTTTAAAAGAGTTAAGTTTTCTCCTTTAATAACGATTTGTTTTTTATCTTTTGAAATTATTATTTTTTCATCTGTTAATAATAATATTTCATCATAACAAACAACGTTCAACATAGAATTTTTATAATGAAGTTCTAAACTATTTGAATTTAGATATTCTTTTATTCTTTTCATACCTAATATATTTTATTAAAATTATGTAAAGTTTAGAACAAAAGTAAAATTTTTATGTTATACTATTAATGTTTTGTGGAGGAGTTTATGAATAGACATTTATATATTGACTGTGATGGAGTAATATTTGATAGTATTAAGTATGCTTTTTTAGATATGGAAAAGTTAGGAATTGATTTACAAGACCAGGTTGCAATTGATAATTATTTTAAAGATGCTAACTGGGAAAATTTATTAAGTCCGGATAAAATTATCAATGATAGTATTAAAAAGATAAATGAATTAAGGGATAGTTGGATGTTTTTAGGTATTCATGTTTTAACTCATGTTTCATCTTTTTATGAGGCTATTTATAAAACCGAATTAATTGAACCTCAAATCGAAAGTGTTGATGTAATTACCATTCCAAGAAAAATTGGGAAAGAAAGAATTGTCAATCCGTTTGATAATATATTAGTAGATGATGCTTTATATAAAGTTAAAGATTGGATTAATCATGGAGGAATTGGAGTTTTATTTAAACAAGACGTTAATCGCTTAATTAAACCATTTGAATTTCAGAATGATCAAAATTATTTTATTACCAATGATTTAGCTGATTTATTAGAAATTCAACGTATTTTAAATAGTAGAAGAAAAGTAATGTCTAAATAAATAGCATTACTTTATTTCTTTTTCAATAATCTCAGAAGTTATTAATTTTTTTAATAATTTTCTTTTTTTATGATTTAGTGTATCACCAAAAAATTCTATTTCAACTGTTTGCCAAATTAAAACCCAACCACCTATTAAAAATAATTCTTCAATTAAAGCTCTATCATTTAAAATTCTTGATATAACTAACATAACTACTCCAATTAAGAAATAGATAACTTGTTTTTTATTATTATTAAAATGTTCATTAACCATTTTTTGGTATTCAACCTTAAAACTATTTCTTAAGATATCTCCTAATTTCTTATGAATTTTTTTATTTAAAACAATAGTTATTTTATCAGAATCTAAACTATCTTTGGTATTTTCTAAAATAAAATTTATTAAATCACGAGATACTAATTCTTTGTTATACTTTTCAAAAAAATCATCTAAATCTAAAATATCAGCTTCAATTATTTTTTCCATATATTCCCTCTTTATTCATTATCAAATTTTCTATGTGTTTTTATTCTAAAACATTTACTACAAGCAACGGTATAACTAATTTTACCAACCCCATCAATTGCAACACTCTCTCCTTCTGTTGCCACTTTTCCATTTACTAACCTTACATTAAACATAGCTTTCTTACCACATTCACAGATGGTTTTAATCTCCGTTAATTCATGAGCAATTTCAAGAAGTCTCGTACTTCCTGGAAATCCATTTCCTTTAAAATCGGTTCTTAACCCATAACACATAACTGGTATATCTAAATCAATAACAATATCCATTAATTGATTAACTTGTCTAGCCGTTAAAAACTGAGCTTCATCTACTAAAATTAAATCAACATGACCATATTCATTAACAATTAAATCAAAGATATTTTCATCAGTTTTAATTAAATAATCAACCTTTTTAGTAGACCCAATTCGAGAGACTATCTTCTCATCTCCCTTAGTATCAACACTAGGCTTCATAATAATTGCTCGCATACCTTGTTCTTTATAATTATATTCACATTGTAAAATTCGAGTTGTTTTTCCAGAATTCATAGCCCCGTAGAAAAAATATAACTTTGCCATTTTTATCACCTAACTTAAGAATAGCAAAAGTTATATTTAAAAACAATCATTTTTACATAATTTGACTATCTTTTCTTGTTATAAGAACAATTAATAAAGATAATAAACCAACCCCAAAAGTAATAAGTCCTATATACATTTCATATTTCTTCAAAAATCCACTTCCTGAAACATTTGTACCTGCATCATCGATATCATTAGGAGTTGTTGGGGTTACTTTTTTATTAGGATTAATTATTTTAAAATTATAAGTTATTTGTTTATCTTTTTCTTTATCTTTGACAACTATTCGAATAATACTTCCATCTTGTAAATCATCATTATTTATAATTTCATAAGTTGCAGTTTTACTATTTAAAGTAACTTTAAACTTTAAGGAATCTAGAGTTGTTTTAATTTCATATTGATAAACATCTGGTTTAAATTCAAAATCAACATCTTCAATTTCAATATCAGATACTAAGGCAACTTCCGCTTTTCTTGTAATATTTAGTTTATATTCTTTAACTGTTCCATCTTCAGCTGTTACTTTAATAACTAAATTATTAATTCCCTCTTTAAGTTCTACTTCTTTTTCATATTCAACTTTCGCTTTTTCATGATTTGCTAAAGCTTCGATATTAATTTTATCTATTTCATTTTCAACTTCAATATTATACTCTAAAATATCAGGATTAAAGTTAAAATTCTTTTCTTTAATTTTTATATCTTTTAACGTTGCATCATTACTTTTATAATTAGATTTAATTATCGTTATTGTATAAGTTTGAATACTCTCATTTTCAGCTTGAACTTTAATTTCAACCGTTGTTCTATCTCCATTACTTAAAGTAACTTGATTATTACCAATTCTCTCTCCATAGCCTTGAACAAAGGTTGCTTTAGCACTACTAGTTGTTGCTTTTATTTCAACCTTTTTTAAAGAATTATCAATTTCAACATCATAGTTATATTTATCACTATAAAGTTGAATTTTTTTACCAGCCACTGTTAAACTTGATAAGGTATTATCATTACTTCTAGCATCTTCTCTTAATATATTTAAAGTATAGGTTCTTTTTTCACTAGGATTATCTTTACTTGCAATCGTGATTGTAAATACATTTTTACCAGATTTTAAAGTTAAATTACTACTACCACCAGTTGTAACATTAAATTGATCTTGGTCAAAAGTATAGCCAATTCGAACACTCTCTTTACTACTAGGATAATTTAAATCATAACTTTCAACTTCTGGGTCAAATCCTTCTAATGGTACTCCATCAATAATAATTCCTGTTAACTGAATATCACTAGCCCGAACATTTAAAATCATTAAAAAAGTAAACACGATTACCAACAATATTTTTTTAATTTTCATCTCTATCCCTCTATTCTCTATTAATATATCACACCCATTTTAAAAAATCTATAAAAAACAAGAAAAAAGCATCTTACTTTACATGTTTTTTTCTTTTGGTAATATCATTACTAAACTTTGATTACTTAAATCAAGTTTTTTAATAATCTTATTTAACTCTTTTATATTAAGGCTTTTTATCATTTCTGTTCTATTTGTATAGACATGATTATACATAATTAAATCACTATAAATATTGTCAACTGTCATTTCAACACTGTCAATCATTCTAATTTCACTAGCTATCCAAACTTTTTTAAGTCTTTCTAAATCATCTTTGGTTATTTTAAAATTATCATAAGTTTTCTTAATCTCTTCAACTAAGATATCCGCTTTATCACTTTCTGCTGTTATATCAAGAGTTAGATAGTTAAAGAAATTATTTTTTTCTAAATAGAACCCACTTGTTAAACTTTCATTGGTAACTTTTTCTTTAAATAAAGAAGTTGGTCCAAACAATGTTGACATAATAACTCCTAAATACATATTAAGTTTAACATCCGGAAATTCTTTAAATTTATCTTTAGTGATTTTAATACTAAAGCGAATTTTGGGAACTTTAATATTCATATGAAGTTCTTTATATTCTAGTACTACATCATCTTTTTCATCATATTCTTTTCTTTTAACTTCAATTTCTTTTGGACAATGATTTAATTTCTCGTGTTTTTTAAGAAGTTTTTCGGTTTCTTTTATATCAATATTACCACCGATTACTAAATACATTTTACTTGGATGATAAAAAGTATTATAAGCATTATATAAATCTTCCTTGGTAATTTGCATAATATCTGGAACATCACCAGCTATTTTTTCTTTAACTGGTAATTCATAGAATAAATTTTTTCGCATCGTATCATCAAGTGCCCATTCAGGATTATCTTCATACATTAAGATTTCTTCTTTAATAATTCCTTTTTCTTTTTCAACATTTTCAGAAGTAAAATAAGGTGTAAGTAAAAAATCAAGCAAGTAATTTAAGTTTTCTTTAAAATCATTTACACCCCAGATATAATATCTTGTATTATCAAATGTAGTTGAAGCATTAGTATTAACTCCACTTTTAGCAAAGAAAGCAAAAGGGTCTTCGCCATCTTCTTGAGCAAAGATTTTATGTTCTAGAAAATGAGCCGTTCCAAAAGGTGTTTTATATTTATTGCCATCCATATCTTCAAACTCTACATCATTAGAACCATATCTTGTTCCTAAAATAGCATAATAATTTTTCTTATCTTTAAATGGAATTAAACAAACTTCTAATCCATTTTTCATTTTAAACTCATATATATCTTGTCCTAAATTATCTAAATTAATCTTTTCCATCATCTTCCCCCTTAAGTAAATATATTGTATCAATGGTCATCTTTTTAGCAACCTCTATAACGTCCTCTTTACTAACTTCATTAACCATCTTTCTCCTGGTTTCAAAATCATCTAAGTTCATAAGATTTTTAACAATAAACCCTTCAAGAATATTTTCCATATTATCGTATATTTCATCCAAAATACTTATATATTCTACTTTCGCACTTTTTATCTCATCATCACTTATTTCTCCTTTAGCCATTCTTTTCATAATGTCTTTAACGGAACTTACAACTTTTTTATAATTCTTATGACTAATACCAGATTGAATTAACATGATGTTATCTGCTTTATTAACATATGATGAAATATAATAAGCAAGGGAATCTTTTTCTCTTATTTCTTGCATGAATTTAGAATTAAATCCGCCACCTAAAATCATATTATAAATATTTATAGCATATTTAAACCTAAATTCACTTAACTCTCCTAACTTACAACCAATAGCAAGTTTTGATTGAGAAAAGTTTGACTCTTCAACAATCTCTTGATGTCTTTTTCGAGCCTTATCTACTCCAACATAAAGACAACATTTTTCTTTTTTAATTGTTTTAAAATTTAATTTATCTTTAACTATATTAGTAACTCTTTCTTCATCTAAATCCCCACATACATAGATATCAACATCACATTTAGTTATAAACTCTTTATAATATTGATATAAACTACTAGGAGTTATATTTTCTAAATCTTCTAAATAACCAAATCCATGATAAGAATAAGGTTTATTACCTCCCATATTTTCTAACATTTTAATATTAGTATACATTTGAGAATTTTCTTTAAGTGTTTCAATCTCCGTTTTTAAATCTTTTTTAATTATCTTAAATAAATCTTCTTGAAAAGAATTATTCTTACAATTAGGATTAAAAATAATTTCATGTAAAAGACCAATACTTTCTTCTAACATATTATCTTCTGTATATTTAGGATCTAAAAATGATAAATTGAATCTCGTTATTAAATAATTACCAACTCTATTATTAGAAGCACCTAAAAATAATGAATACAATTCTTCAGTTCTTAAAGCTAATTCTCTTCTTGTTTTATATTTTTTCGTTGTTAAAGTTAAATAATCTGTTAACAAGTTTCTTTTCGTAATATCTTCTTTTTTTAATTCATCTTTTAAAATTACTTTAATATTAAAAGTTCTAAACTTATCAGTTTTTATTAAATGTAATTTTCCATATTTTAAATCTATTATCTTTTCTTTCATACTTACCACCCTTACTATTATGTGAACATTTAATAATTATATTAACAAAAAGTAATTGACTTTAATCAATTACTGCTTTTTATCAACACAACTACCTTCTCCAGGTTTATCTCCTTTCTGATACTCTTCTCCAATCATCGAACATGAAGATTTTGTCATGGCATCTTTTAGATAACCACCAAAAGCATTAACGAGACCAATAATTACTACTGAAATAAGTGCAATTATAAGTACATATTCAACTAAAGCTTGACCTTTCTTATTCATATTATCACCCTACCTATATAACTATATTTAAATTTTATCGTATTTTAATGAATTAGTCAAGAATATCAAGAATTCTTTTTTTAGATTTTTATAACCATTAAAAAAATTCTTAAAATTAATTAAGAATTTTTAATACCTAATGGTCCTTTTATGTTTTATATTAAGTTAAACCTTACTCACTCATTAACCAATATGGATCCATTTTAGCTCCTGACCCTGGTCCTATCATTACATTGGATTTTAGATTAAAGGTTGGACGAAAGCCATTGATGGCATTATATACATAGTAATTATTCACAGCACCATTGAAATTCAAGAGAGAGGCATCATACGTGCTGAAGGAAGTCGGAGACAATAGCCACTCACCAACTGGACTAGCTGTAGTAAATAACCAACTACTATTTGCTGGATTACCATTAAATGAACCTTCTTCCAATTTTGTATCCCAATAAATACTAGAAGCTGAAAAACCATAATCAGAAGGATATAAAAGCGATACTTTTCCTGTCCATGTAGCTTGATTATCTGGCCAGATATGCCCACCACCACAATTTTTTTCATCACTACAATTCAAACTACTTCGTTCATTTGCATAAACTTGTTTTGGTGTGTCAATTATTGAAATATGACTACTTCCTCCAGTTTGAACAGTACCATGAGTTGCATTTCCAAGATAATATGTTGTTTCATCTATCATATTTTTTGAATAATCTTTTAAGTAACTTAAATAACCTTTATTTACTTCGTCATCATCGCTTTCACTATTTAAGTAATATTGTAATCCTGCTGTTGTCCAGTCATTGTTATAATTTTCATCTGTTGGACTATTCCAATATGGTGATGATATTCCTTCTTGATAAGTAATATTATATTCTCTTCCATCAACTATATAAGTTTTTGGTAATTTTCCATTTTCTAATACACTATTTTTAACTATTTTCAGATGTTCTCCCTTATTATCATCAAATACTCCTATTATTCTCCATATTTCACATGTGTCTTTTGTTTGATTATTTTCATTTTCACAATTATAATATACATAATTATTCACAACTGGTCCGGAATATCTATACTCTCTTATATCACTACTTGAACTTGTTACTTTTTCACTTTTACTATTTAATCCAATTACTCCATTTCCTTTTCCTAATGTATTTTTAATTTTTGTTGTTGCTACTTCTTTATCATAAGTAATTTTTTTATCTTCAAAATCACCATTAACTTGAAGTTTTACACTTGCAAAGACTAAATTATTCCAAGTATCCATTTCATAATCAATATTGTCACCCACTCCAATTACTGTTTCATTTGATATCCACATATATAATCTATAGGTTTTTGTTATTTTTTTATTGGTTTTTGCTGGAATTGTATCTATATATATTTTAGTGTTATTTAATTCATCATAACTACGATTTGTGAATATTTCTTTTTCTTCACCATCTACTACTTCTACTAACCTAAATTTTAATAACTTATCCTTTAATCTTTCAGTTCTTGTTCCATGTTCTTTTCCATATTGCAATAATACTTCATATGTAATATCTTTATCATATGTATTTTTTCCTTCTATTGTATATTCTAGATATTTTAAGGGTGCATATCCTTCAGGGCTTGCATTAAAATAACTATTAGTTATAAAATAATCTGATAACATTGCCTTGAATTGATCTGTTAAACCTTGAGAGTCAAGTAACTCTTTAATATACATTCCTTGATATGCAGTTGTACCTTTACAAAAGCCTTCGATATCTTCAAAACCTTTAAGCATATTTCTAAATAAACTTGCACACATTGCAATATCACCTTCAGATACATTGGTAGTAAATTCATCTTTTTCAACATAATAATTATTGATATCGATTGGTAAAGCATTTTCAATGTTTAATTCATTTCCTTCTATGAATTTCATATAAATATTTCCAGCTACTAATAATTGATTTTCTCCCACCATAGCATAATTCCAAAAGGCAAACGATACTCCTAATATTGCAATTAACAATATTGCACTTATACCAATAAATATTATTCCTTTCTTTTTAGTTTTTTCTTGTTGTCTAGTAAACGATTCCCATTCTTTTTCCATAAATTATAAATCCCTCTTCACATTTTTTAAATTTTGTGTGAGAGATATGTGCTTTGAACTATCGCCCACACGTAACTGTATTTGTCATTTAACACATTATTAATTTTTATAATGAGGGTTCACTCCTTTCTATCTATGAATTAATCTTATCATGATACTTGGGGAATTACAATAACCAATTTTTATTAATTTACAATAATTGACAATTTTCATTTAATTAATTATTTCTTATTTTTTAAATAACTATCAATTATTTGCTTTACTTTATTTATAGAAATCTTGGCAGCTTTAGCAATAATATCAAGTGATACGTGTTGTTCGTTTAAGGATATAACCATATCTCTTTCTTTAGAGGCTATTCCTTCAGCTCTTCCTTCAGCTCTTCCTTCATTATTCCATTTTTCATGGTAAGCCCTAGTAAGACCTTCCTCAATAGCCTCCATATAACTTCTATTGAGCCTTTCTTTTTCTTCTTTTGGATCATAGGTATCAATTAGCATTAAATCATTAATATCCATAGTATTTATCACCTCCAACATATCTTCTTTTACGTCTTCTTCTATGTCTAGTTCCTCAATACATCTTTCTATTTCATCCATTTTAGTTGTTGCTAGCATAGCTCCTAATAATATTATTTCTTTATCAAACATACTTTCTTGATACTTAAAATTATACCACCTTTTATAACACTCTGCAATATTTATATCAATTATTTTTACATTTTTTGTATATTCTAAGCCTCTTTCGTTCATTATCATATAATTATCTATTTCACGATTACTTGCTGTATCATAAGAAAAAGTATTTAGATTTACAAGTATCGTTGGAATTATCTTTTTATAACTATCTTTCTTTATTAATCCACGACCTGCTACTTGATGTAAATAATAAATATTTCTTTCGATTCTTAACCTATGTATTTCATCTAAAGAGTTTTTGGTTTTAAAATCAAATTCAATATTCTTAAATAATTTATCTAAATCATCTCCAAAATAATTAAACTCAAATAATATCTTACATTCATATTCTTTTAAATTAACTAATACTACTAAATCTCTTTCTGTCTTTTTATCTTTTTTTCTTTTATTTGGTATTGATAAAGGTAATAATTCTATATGACCTTTTAGTTTTTGATAATTAATATTTAAAACTTTGGAAACTAACATAGTTGTAATATTAATATAATCTGGACTTGCAAATAGAGTTTTAGCTTGTGTATCTGTTATAAGTGGTTCTTTTAAAAATTTATCTTTCATCATCTTGTAATTCCTTTCTTTTTAAATGATAAGACCACTATAACATAGGATGTAATTTGTGTCAAGTTTCGTAAATTTACAAATTGATGTGTAAAACTAATTCAAATTAAAAAATTGAGTCTATAATAAAACCCAATTTTAAAAATTGTTGCAATTTTAATGTAGTATCAATACACTTTTTGAAACTTAAGGTTTTGAAAAAAATTTTTTAATCTTAATTTTTTAATTTGTCTGAAAAAAGCCTTAAATTTTAAGTTTTTAATTAATATATGTAATAATACCTCTAGTAGTTAGAACTGAAATAACTATAACAAGTATAATCACCATAATTATAAAGTAACAGAAATAAGAACGAGCAAAATTCTTTAAATTATGATTCTTAGTTCCTCCAAATGAAAATACTAATAGCATGATAAAACCAACTAATGGAAGTGCAAATAAAATTTGATATCAAAAATAACCCCACATACTAATTGGTTGATATTCTTCAGGTATTTTCTTTAATTCATCGTTATCCATACTACTCCAAACTTCTTTCAACTATATATTATCATATTCTTATTAATTTTTGAAGTATTTTTATTTACTATCTTCTAATTTAACACTGACTAACTTTGAAACACCAGACTCTTGCATTGTAATTCCATATAAAGTTTTAGCATATTCCATCGTTCTTTTCTTATGAGTTATAAGTAAAAATTGAGTTTTATCTTGATAATGTTCAAGATAAGTTCCAAAGACATCAACATTGGCTTCATCCAAAGCTGCTTCAACTTCATCAAAGACACAGAATGGAACACTTCTAATATTTAAAATAGCAAATAATAAACTAATAGCAGTTAAAGTCTTCTCTCCTCCTGATAAAAGGGTAATCGTTTTTAAACTCTTACCGGCAGGAGAGGCTGTAATTTCTACACCAGTTTCTAATATATTATCAGGATTTGTTAAAGATAAAGTTGCATCTCCACCTTTAAACATCTCCTTAAATACTTTTTTAAATTCAACTTCTAATTCTTTAAAAGTCTCCAAGAAATCATTTTGCATAACTTCATCCATCTCATCAATAATCGAGTATAACATATCTTTAGCATGTAATAAGTCATCTCTTTCACTTGATAAATAAGTATATCTTTTCGATACTTCTTTGTATTCATCGATTGCATCTAAATTAACCATACCAATTTCTTTTAAAGTTTGTTTGTATCCCGTAACCAAATCTCTAGCACTTTCTATATCAAGTTCTAAATTATATTCATCATTTGCTCTTTCATAAGTTAAATTATATTCCGTATTTAAAATATTCAAATTATTATCAAGTTTCGAATTCAAGGAATTTTCTTTAATTGTTAAACTATTTAATTCTTTTTCAACTTTACTCTTTTCTTGTTGTTTTTCTTTATTAATACCTTCTTGTTCTAAAATATTTGTTTGTAAATTTTCTTTTTCTTTTAATAAGAGATTGATATCACGTTCTAACTCTTCACATTCTAAAGATTTAGCATAATATTTTTTATCAAGGTCTAAAGTTTCTTTCTTAAAGTCATCACCATCTAAAGTCTTAAGTTCCGTTATAACACTTTCTAAGTTTTTATTTTTCTCTTCAATTTTTCCCTTTAAAACATTAATATCATCTAATAACCTAATTAAATTAGTTCGATTATTATAAATATTCTTATCATAATCATTGATATTATTATCATAATCCGTTATCTCTTTTTCAACTTGTAAAATGGTATTTTTATTTAAATTAATTTTAACTTCGAGATTTTGAATTTGATTTTTAACACCATTCATGCCTTTAGTATCTAAAGAACCACCTGTAATACTTCCTCCAACATGAATAACATCCCCGTCTAAGGTAACAATTCGATATTTATTGTTAATTAGTTTACTAATACTATTACCATCATTTAAATTATTTACAACTATAATATTTCCAAATTGATTTAAAATAATATCTTTATATAGATTATCATACTCTAAAAAATCAGATAAGATTCCAAGAAAATCATTAGAGTCTTTTAACATATTTAAAGTTTCATTATCAATAAATCGAGGTTTAATTACATTAAGTGGTAAGAAAGTTGCTCGACCTAGTTTATTGGTTTTTAAATAGTTAATTGCTTCTTCTGCAACCTTTGGATTATCAACAATTAAGAAGTTTTTAATACTATTCATGATAACTTCTAAAGCTTTCGAGTACTTATCATCAGTTTTAACAACATTTCCTAAAGCATCATGTACTCCTACTAATCTCGGATTATCAAGGATTTTTCTAGTATTATTATTTAAATAAACATTTTCTTTTAAATTACTTTTTAATACTTCAACTTGGCTTTCTAAATTAAAAGTTTCTTTCGTTTTAAAATTATATTCTTTTAAACTATTTTCTCGTTTTTCTTTAATATCATTAAGTTCATTTATTAAATTATTTAAAGAATCTTCTAAACCTTTCTTTTTTAATAAATAATTATCTAAATCTTTATTTAATAAATGTAATTCATTTTCTAAACTTAATTTATTTTCTTTTAAATAATTAATATTTTCATGAACTTTAATATCATCACTATCATATTTACTGCGTTCTTTTAAGATTAAACGTTCTGTATTTATTTCTTCTTTTTCACGAGTTAAATTAACTAATTTGTTATTCATCTCTTGAAGTTCTTTTTCCATGGCAATTTCTTTTAATTTATCTTCTTCAAGTAAAGGATTATTTAACTCTTTATTTATTTTAATTAAATTATCTTCTAATATCTTAATTTTACTTTTAACATCTTGATATTCTAAATTCATACTAGTTATTTCGCTTGTTAAAAGAGCAACTTCAATATTTTCAAGTTTCTTTTTAGTATCAAGATAAATACTGGCTTTTTCACTTTGTTTTTTTAATGGTTCAACTCTATCTTCAACTTCTGTAATAATATCATTTACTCTCTCTAAATTAAGATTTGTTTTATCAAGCTTTTTAAATGCTTCTTCTCTTCTCTTTTTATATTTTAATATACCAGCTGCTTCTTCTATAACAATTCTTCTATCATAAGGCGAGTTAGATAAGATTTTATCAATTTCACCTTGACCTATTATATTAAAGGAATTTCTTCCAACTGTACTATCTAAAAATAAATCTAAAATATCTTTAAGACGACATTTTTCTCCATTTAAAAAATATTCATTATCACCTGTTTTATATAATCTTCTTTTAACAGCAACCGTTTGATAAGGTACTTTTAAGTAGTTATCGGAGTTATCAAAAGTTAAAGTTATACTGGCAACATGCATCGGTTTCCGATTTTTAGAACCACCAAAAATTAAATCCGTCATGGAGTTATCTCCTCTTAATGATTTAACTGATTGTTCTCCTAAAACAAACCTAATTGCATCAACAACATTACTTTTACCACTTCCATTAGGTCCTACAATACAACTAATTTTATTATCTAAACTTATATTTATTTTATCAGCAAATGATTTAAAGCCTGATATTTCTATTTCTTTTAAATACATAACATCACCTACTATTTTCTATTCAATTATATCAAAAAAAAAGCATTTTGAAAAGAAAAAAACTGCCTAAAGCAGTTATTTCTATATTAGGAATTAGTATTCATTAAAGTTAACACTAATTTAACTAACAATACAACGACCATTATAATTCAATTCTCCTTGATAAGTATCACTTATCCATACTTTTAAATCAATATTTTTAGTTTCATAACTATCTAACTTATCAATATAAATTACGCCATCCATATTTAAAGAACGAACATCACTTCCATTGATAGAATATTTTAAGTAATTATTGTTAACATTCTTCTTTAATAAATCTGGTGTAATCATTATTTTAATAGACTCTTCTTCACTTCCATTATTCGAAATAAAGAAACTATAGTTTTTAACTTTTGATATATCCTCATCACTTACTTTTTGTAAGTTCGAAAACTCTATATCATCTGAAACTAACACATTCATTTTATTATAAGAAAGGTAAGTAACATCAAATTTCTTAAAGTTAAACCAACAATAAGTAGAACCTATTAAGAAAATCAAAGTTGTAAGAATTGAACATATATAATATCTTATAATTTTATTATATCGCTTCATCCAAATACCCCCATATTCGAGGGATATTATATCATATTTTTAACTTCTTGTCAAATTGATGTCAATTTTCTTATCGATTTCTAATGGATAATAACGAACTCCACATTCATCAAAAAGCTTTTTACTTATTTTAACTGAATCAGTATCTTTATACTTATCTACTAAATAAATTACTTCTTTAATTCCGGATTGGATAATTAATTTAGCACATTCATTACAAGGGAATAAATCAACATAAATTTTAGCCCCTTCTAAATCTTTCCTACTTCCGCGGTAATTCAAAATAGCATTAAGTTCGGCATGACAAACATAAGCATATTTGGTTTCAAGCATTGACCCTTCTCTATCCCAAGGAAAATTATCATCATGAAAACCATTAGGTGCTCCATTATAACCAATTGATAAAATTCGGTTATTAGCATCAACAATACAGGCTCCAACCTGGGTATTAGGATCTTTACTCCGCATAGCTGACAATTTAGCAATCGCCATGAAATACTCATCCCATCTTAAATAATTACTTCTCGCTTTACTCATACTCTAACTCCTTTCAAATTAGTATTTTCTAAACTTTTTATTTTAACCTTAACTAAGGTATTAGGTTCTAATTCTTCATCAATTATAACTTTTAAGTAATTACCTGTATGTCCAATTGATTTATTATCTTCAACTTTTTCAATTAAAACTTCTACTTCTTTATCAATAAACTTCTTTAAATAATTAATTTCTAGTTCATTTGATAAACTAATTAGTTGTTTAACTCTTTCTTTTTTAACATTATCAGGAACTTCTTTCATACTTGCTGATTTGGTTCCTTCTCTTTTAGAATACGGGAACACATGAATTTTAGCAAATTCCATCTCTCTTGCAAAATCAAGAGTCTCTTTAAAGTTTTCATCTGTCTCTTCTGGGAATCCTACAATTATATCCGTTGTAATACTAATATCAGGTCTTATTTTTCTAATGTTTTTTATTTTATCTCTATAATAAGGAGTTAAATACTTACGATTCATTTTCTTTAAAACTTCATCACTTCCCGCTTGAAGTGGAATATGTAAATGCGAAACAATAATGGGATTTTCTTCTAAAACTTTTAAAAAATCATCATTTAATTCCGTTATTTCAATAGAAGAAATCCTTAATCTTTTAAGTCCTTTAATCTTCACAATCTCTTTTAATAATTCCGGAAAAGTTGTTTCAATATCACTTCCATAGTGCCCTGTATGAATACCTGTTAAAACAACTTCTTTATAGCCATTGTTAACTAAACAATTAATCTCTTTTAAAACAACTTCCTTCTTTTTACTTCTTTGTCTTCCTCTTGTATAAGGAATTATACAATAAGAACAAAAATTTTCACAGCCATCTTGAATTTTTACAAATGCTCTTGTATGTGATTCCATATTCTCAATAAACATATCTTCAAAATCTAAATCAAAGTCTTTATATAAAAGTTTCTTCTTTTCATGTGTTTTTAAATAATCTTCTACAAGTTCTAAAACTTTTGATTTATCTTTATTTCCAAGAATAATACTTACTCCCTCATTTTCATAGTCTTTATGAGCTTCAATCATACATCCCATAACGACAACGACGGCATCTTTATTTTCTCTTACAATCCTATTTATTTCTTTCCTACTTTTAGCATCACTTTGATTCGTAACACTACAAGTATTCACGATATAAATATCCGCCTTTTGATTTGTAATCTCATAACCATGATTTTTAAAAAGTGATAACACATACTCAACTTCATAAGCATTTACTTTACATCCAAGATTAACAGCTCTTACTTTCATACTACCTCTTTACTTTTTTCTTAACTTCTGAATCTAAATTAATATTATTAAAATCAATTAATTTGGTATATTTATCAAGTAACATATTCTTAGTTTCTGTATCTTCAATAGCTAAAATATCATATAGATATTCTCCTAAAGAAAAATCAGAATTTGCTATTAAATAACTAAATATTTCAGGGTTAATAAACTCAACTAAATCTTTAAGAGTAGCCCCTTCTACTAGTTTACTATGACAAGTCTCATCAACACTAAATTTATTAATTAACTTATTCATTTTTTTATCTTTAATATTTAATTCTCTAAGTAATCTTGCAATTGTTAATGTATTTAGATTACCTCTGTAAAATACATAAGCAGTAGCTACTAGTTCATCATAAGTCCACATATTAAGTCTCCTTTCTACATCATGAGCACTAGTTACTATTATATAGAAAAAGAAAAACCTAGTCAAGATTTTTCTTTAATTCATTTAACATATTTAAAACTTTATTTGTCTTTCTAATCTCTTTATCAAGTTTTTCAAGATTAGCTGTATTTTCAAGTTGAATTTCATTCAAGTTTTCAGTTTCTATATTATTAGTAAGACTTGCTTGATAAATATCATCAACACTAGGATGTTCTATTGACTCTCCTGTAAATTTCTCATATACTTCTGTTATCGAAATAGGTTCATCACCAGCATCTTCTTGAGGTAATATTTGCATTTCTTTTGTTACATCAAGTAATTCTTGATAACT
>CANQJD010000015.1 GCA_947624175.1 uncultured Bacilli bacterium | reverse complement strand
TATACTAAACACTTTATGTTTAAATTTGTCATATATTGAATTTTTTATACTTTGTATCTTAGTTAGTAACCCCCCCCCATAGTTGACTGTATGTTGACGAGTTATATTTGATACATCAATAATATTCATCATGAGGGCTCACTCCTTTCTATCTATGAATTAATCTTATCATGATACTTGGGGAATTACAATAACTAATTTTTATAAATTTACATTATTAGACAATTGTTTTATATTTATTATCAATAATTGAATATAAATATAAATTAACTGGCTTATTCGATTTAGTTTCAATATAACTTCTATATCCTTCAAGTTGATTAATATAAGCATCATCATCTATATTCTTTAACTTATAATCTATAATATCAATTCTATCTTGATATTCTAACATTAAATCAATTATACCATGTCTTTTTATATCATTATCTTGATAGATAAATTCATATTCTTTATAAATTTTAGCCTTACTTATCTCTTTTAATAAATCTAAGTTTAGAAAATCTTTAATATAAGTTTTAAACTTATCAGGTATTTTACTTAAATTAGGATTTAGAAAATCCGTTATTTCAAATAGATAATGAACCATCTCTCCTAGTTCTAACTTTTCTTTATCTTCCTTAGTTACAAAAGTTTTATTCGTTTTAGAAAACTTACTAGTTTCTACTTCCTGATTATTACTTTCTAATTCTAATACCTGAATTTTATCATTTGTTTTTTCAATACTTTCCATAATATTAACTTCTTTGATAACATTATAATCTTTCGTTAAATGATAATCATTTAAATTAATATCTTTTTTATAACTTGCAAGTTCTTCAGATATAGAATTTAAAATACCAGAGAATGACCGATACTTAAGTCGCATATCAGTATCAACTAATTCACTATCAGGACTTCTTGGAGTATCTTTTAAAGATGTAACTAATATCATTTTCTCTTTAGCTCTTGTTAAAGCAACATAGAATAGTCTAATTCTTTCACTTATATCTTCTTTAATATAAGATTCTTTATATAAAATATTATAAATAGTCGGTTTAATACCATCATGAAAAACTGGAGTAATTATGCCATATTTATTATCATAGACAAACTTCTTATAAGCATCTCTCAAATTAAACTCCGAAGTTAAGCCTGTATAATAACAAATATGATATTCAAGTCCTTTACTTTTATGAATAGACATTATTTTAACACTATTCTTAATTTCTTTATTTAAAGAATATTTAATCTCTTCATCATTATCTTTAATAAGGTCTAAATACTCTATAAAATCAAGATAAGTATAGCCTAAACTTTCTAAATTAGATGCTAAATCTTTAAAATAATCTAGTCTTATGATTGAATCTTCAATATCTCGAACGGTTAATAACTTTTCATAGAAATTATATTTCTCAATTACCTCTTCAATTAATAAACTTAAAGGAGTCTCATCTAAATTTTCTAAAATACTATCTAATGGTTTTAAAATAGGACTATCTTCAAAATGTTTATTTTTAATATCTTGATATAAAGTATTATCTGAAATATTAAATAAATAACTTCTTCCAATACTAAGATAAGAATAACTAAAGGTTTTATCAAACTTTTGTTCCTTTAAACATTTTAATAATACTAAAATATTCTTTAAAACTAATAAATCATTACTACCTGAAATACTTTCATCTTTTAAAATAGTTAAAGGAATACCGTGATATTCAAATATCTTTTTATAAAGTTCAAAGTTCGTTGATTTATCAATTAAAATAACAAAATCATCATAAGTAATATCTCTTAAAACTACATTATCTTTATCAAATACTTGATAATGACTCTCCATTTTATCTCTTATATCTTTAGCAACTATAAAAGCTTCTACTTCAGCATTACTAAACTCTTTACCCTCTAGTTCATAATTTAAAAGTTCAAAGTTAAAGTCTTGATTATCTGGATTATACTCATTATAAGTTTTATTTCCAAAGACCATTTGATGACTATTTTTATAATCAGCTCCTCCAATTTCTAAATCCATAATGAAATTAAAGATATAATTAATATTAGCTAAAGTTTCTTCTCTTGACCTAAAGTTTTCTAATAAATCAATTTTAACTCCTCCAAGATGTTTAGAATAATTATCATATTTCATTTTAAATAAATTTGGATTAGCATTTCGAAATCTATAAATTGATTGTTTAATATCTCCAACCATATAAACATTATTATTAGCAATTTTAGAAATAAATAATTCTTGTAAATCACTGGTATCTTGGTATTCATCAATTAATATCTCTTGAAAATAATCTTTTAATTCTTCTCTTACCTCTTCATAATCTGAAACTATTTTAATAGCAAATTTACTAATATCGGTAAAACTATAAATATTATTTTCTAATTTAAAGTTCATGAATTCTTTATCGATTTCTTTGATGATTCGAACGATAACTTCAACATAAGTTTTGGTTTTTAAAATATCTTCTTTAATTTCTTTACTTGATTCATATATACAAGTATCTTTTAATTTATCGATTAACACCTTTATCTTTTCTTTATAAGGTTTAACATCATCCATATTCTTACCAATTCTTGGCATATTTATATCTAAATTATTTCTAATACTATCATAATTCGAACTTTCAAGTAACCCTTTCAAAGAATCATATAATTTAGAATACCAATCTCCATCGGCAATTAATTCTATATTTCTTAAATTTTCTTTTATTTCATTAAGAAGTCCTAAAAATCTATCTTCAAACTCTTTAATTTCTAAATCAATATAATCATTATTAAAGAAATTTTCTAAATAATTATCTAAATAATTAGTTTTATCATATTTTAAATCTAATTTTTGATAAATATCTAAAATCATATCTTTAATCTTTTCATCACCTTTAATTGTAAAATCTTTAAGTAAGGTTAAAAAGTTTTTATCTTCTTTTAAATACAAGTCATCAAATACCTTATCAATTATTTCAAGTAATTTAAATTTTAAAACTAAATCATTAGCAATATCTAAATCCTTATCCATATTAAGAAGATAATGATATTTTTTAGTAATTGCTAAAGCAAAACTATCGAAGGTTGTAATGTATGCTGAATCTAATTTATGTAATTGTTCTTCTAAATTATTGTCAATTATTTTCTTTCGAATACGACTTTTCATTTCCCTGGCAGCTGCATTCGTGAAGGTTAAAATTAAAAGTCTATCAACATCAATCCCGTCTTTAAGTTTCCGAACTACTCTTTCACTTAAAACAGCCGTCTTACCACTTCCAGCTCCAGCTGATACGATTACACTAGTTCCTTCTATATCAATTGCTAATTGTTGTTCCTTAGTCCACTTTGGCATCTTCACTACCTCCTAAATATGAAAAATCATTATGTTTTTCTAAATAAACGATATCATTACCCGTTTTATAACATAAATCTTGATATTTACAATACAAGCAACCTACCATATCTCCACCTATTACTTTAGGGTCGATTGTAAATTCTCCGGCTTTAATATCATTAAAAGCTTCTTTAATTTTAAAATCTACTAAATTAACTAAATTATCAATCTCTTCTTCACTTAAAACTTTAGCACTTTGATAGAAGTTACCATTTTTACCGACTCTCATACTTTTAATCATGCTACTATTTTCATAAGTAGAATCAAATAATTCTACTAAACTAGTATCATTTATAGAATAACCTTGAAGTTTGGTATTTTCTAATCTTTGCTCTTCTAAACTCTTCTTCCGATCATAACTAGGTATTTCTCTCGTTATTTGTTCAAAATAGAAACCAATTATTTTAGGATTTAAAAAGATATTTCCTTTTTTAATTAAATAAGCATAGACTGGTAATTGCATATCAATTCCATAAATAGCATTTGTCATATCAAGTTTAGGTGTACCGGTTTTATAATCAACAACACTAATATAAGTATTACCATCTTTTTCTTTATACATAATCTTATCTATAAACCCTTTAAAACTATCTGTTTCATTATAATCTAATTTTATTTCTTGTTCTAATTTTAAATCATTAAGTCCTGTTAAATTATGTTGATTTTTAATAATTTCAATTATCTTTAATAATTCTTCTTTTAATATTTCTAAATAAAATTTTTCTTTTAAAGAAAATTCTCTCTCTTTTATATAATTTTCATATTCTTTTAAATAATCAAAATCATCATCAAACATCTTACTTAAAACATAATGAAATAAACTACCTATATAAGTTTTAAAACTATCTTCATAGATATTTAATTTTAAAATATTTTCTATATAAAACCTAAATTTACAATGATAAAAGGTATTTAAAGATGTAAATGATAAAGTTCTATGTTCTTTTTCTAAATCAATACCTGTAAATTTATTATCATAAGTTAAATAAGGAATATCAGAATATGTATTATATAGAATATTGGTATTATTTTCTTTAACTCCATATTTTAACATAGCATCTAAATTCTTAACTAATTTAATTTTATTATATAAATTAGAAGTATTATTTTCTATATTTTCTATTTCTAAAATATTACCTAGTTCTTCTACTAAATTAGATGGAGCATAAGTATTATAAGGGTCTAAATCTTTATAAGTTATAACTAAATTTTTAATATGTTTTAAATGATATAAACATTTTTCTCTTTCATTAATATTTTGATTATAACTTGTAAATAAACCAAGATTCTCTTTTAAATTATCATTTAAGTAATCTATATCTTTATAAGTATTTGGTATATGTTCTAAATTAAATCCTATTAAGAATACAAAGTTCGTATCATCTATTAAATAACTATTTAAATCTATTAAATCAATAGCTTCTAAATAATCATGTTTTTTTAATTTCTTTTTCTTAAAATCAAGTTTAATTTCATCTAGAACTAATCTTAAATCATCTACAAAATAATATTTATTTAAAATATTAAAGATTATATTATAAATATCTTTGCTTGAATGTTTATTTAAGTATTCATTTATCTCATTTTTTGTTTTTCCTGAATTAATCATGTTAATAATCTTCTTACTACATTCGCATCCATAGATACTTGGAGAATTTAAACCATTCATATTTATATTGTAAAGTTTTGATAATCTTTTTAAATAACTATCATATTCACTTCCTAAAGAAATAATTTTAATTTTATTTAAACTTACTCCGTCTTTAATAAGAGTACTTATTTGATTAAAGACATATTCTACTTCTTCATCAATGTTTTTAAAATGATAAATATTTGGTTTATAATTAGTTTCATCTT
Source organism: uncultured Bacilli bacterium (assembly GCA_947624175.1). Classification (GTDB taxonomy): domain Bacteria; phylum Bacillota_I; class Bacilli_A; order RF39; family UBA660; genus RUG591. The sequence goes on along the minus strand of CANQJD010000015.1, from coordinate 24,627 downwards.
CTTTATAATTAACATAACTAGCATTTATACTATCAAATATATTAATCATAAATGGTTCTAATTTAGAAGTTACTAAAACTTTAACTTGAATTGTTTTTAAATAATCTTTAAAGTAACTATCTAGAATAAGTAAATTATTATTTTTTAATTCTTCATAGATAGTATTTAAAAATATTACTTTTTCATTTTTACTTTTACAATTTAAAACATATTTGATATTATCTAAATAAATTTTGGCATTAGAAATTGTTGTTTGATACTTTCTACTTACATAGTAAACTGCTTCTTCGTTATAATCAAAGAAATAATGTTTTAAAAACTCTAATTTAGTCATGACTTTAACATTAATAAGATTAGTTTCTAAATTAATATTTTCTAACACTTTATCTTTCATATCATTATCAACAATTAATAATGTTTTATCAGTTATTTCTTTTAAAAAATTCATAATCTACCTCTTATCTATATTTAATTATAACTTAATTTCTAGAATTTGAAAAGGTAAAAAATAAGGTCACGAAAAAGTGACCTAAAATTTAAGTAAAAACAATCTATTATTCTGTTAAAAAATTAATTATTAAATCAACTATTATTTCCTTTTCAGTAGGCTTCGATTCAGCAATAAATAAAGTAACAGCCGTTAAAGTATTATTATCTATTACTGGCTTATTATCTCTATACAATAAATGATAATAATTTAAAAAATAGATAAATAAAGTTGCAGCTATTCGTTTATTTCCATCTATAAAAACATGATTTTTAACAATCATATATAGAAAATTAGCAGCCTTTTGCTCAACACTAGTATATAAATCTTTATTATCATATGTTTGATAAATATCATCAATTATAGATTTTAAACCGTTATCTCTTTCTAAAGCAAAAATAGAACTTTTTTCTTTAAATTTAAGTTTTGAAATAATTTTCAAACAATCTTCATAGGTTATTTTTATATTACTGCTTTTTCCTTTAGGTCTTGTTACTATTTTATGATCATAATCATCTAATAAATCTAAAGCTTTTGAATAATTACCAATGATTTTTAGAATTTCTTTTGCATCATCATTTTTCATTTGATCATCTATTCGATTTGCAATATCAATTAACTTAATTGTTTTTTCTAAATATTCTAATCTTTTTTGATTAACAGCATAACCTTTAATCATATAATCTTTTAATACTTTAGATGCCCATTTTCTAAAAATAACACCATTTTTAGATTTTACTCGATAACCAACACTTATAATCATATCGAGATTATAGTAATCAATATTTCTTTTAACATTTCTATTGCCTTCTTTTTGAACTATCGCAAATTTTGCGACACTTGAATAATCTAATTCTTCTTTTAAAGCATTATTAATGTGTTTACCAATTGTTTTTATATCTCTATCATATAATTTTGCTAATTGTTCTCTATTAAGCCACACAGTTTCATCTTTCATATTGACTTCTAATTTTACATTTTGATTTTCAAATAGCATAATTTCATTTTTCATTCTTTATCACTTCCTTTTATTTCTTTCTAATTAAATTTATCAGGTAATAATTAAAATAAGTGATTTGAAATTTTTTTAATTCAAATCACTTACAATTATACTGATAGAATATTTATAAGTCAATAAAATTTGTATTTTTTATGTAAGTTTTATTCTTTTAATTTACTAGTAAGAGTTAATTCAACTTCCATATCAGGAGTTATTACTTTTCCTGGTTCAATACTTTGAGAAGTTAAATAGCCATTACCTTTAATTACATAAGGTATTTTTAAATAGGAAAATAGAACTTCTAAATCACTTTTTGAATAACCTTTTAAATCTGGCATTACTAAATTAGTAGAATTAGTTATTAAAAATACTTTACTTTCTTTAGTAACGGTTGTTGATAAAGGATATTGATTAGTTACTAATTTCCCGTCCCCTATCATGACTACTTTTAAACCTAGATTACTTAGTTCATTCTTGGCCGTTTCACTATCTTTATTAATATAATTATTTATTTCAAAAGTTTCTTCATTTTTATTATTATTTGATGAATAAATATTATAGTATTTAGCAACATTTTTAATAATATCTTTAACAGCTGAAGTAAGTGGTGTTGCATAAGGAGACCTTTTAGCAACTGCATAGATAATTATCTTGGGGTCATCTTTTGGAAATAAAATAGAAACACTTCTATTAACATCAGAGTCACCTGTTAAATAACCTTTACCATTAGTACTAGCAATTTGAGCGGTTCCCGTTTTAGCCATGATATCAAAACCTTCGACGGTATAAGGATGTCCGGTTCCATTTGCATCATTCGCGGTATGCCACATTAAATTTTTCATATATTCAACCGTTTTACTACTAGCAACTACTCCTAAACTTTCCCGTGTATTTTCTTTAACGTTCCCATCACTATCGACAGTCTTTTTAATGATATGAGGATTTAATAACTCTCCATCATTAGCAAGAGTGGTTAAAGCTTTAATATGCTGTAAAGGAGTGGTTGTAATTCCCTGCCCAAAAGCAGCATTAAAAACTTCCGTTTCATATTTAAAATCAACTTTACCACTTGCTTCATTTGCAAGTCCTACATTGACTTTACTACCAAAGCCAAGTTTCTTTAAATATTCTTTTAATTTATTAGCTTCTAGGTATTTATCCATGATGTTAACAACTCCCGTGTTACTAGATACAATAAAACCTTGATCATAAGTAATCCATCCCCAACCAGTCCGATTCCAATCTCTAATTACCGTTTTATCCTTGGTTGTAAAAGAACCAGAATGGTAAGTATCACTTCCTTTATAAACACCAGCCTCAAGTGCTGCCATATAAGTATATATTTTCATCGTACTACCTGGTTCAAAGGCAACACTTGAATTAGGATCTAAATAATTTTTAATATTTCTTATATTTGGATCAAAACTAGGATTAGAACCATAACCTAATATCTCTCCGGTCTTAGCATTAGCAACGATGATATCAAGTTCATCTAAAGGTGATTCACTTGTGGCTTTATTAATAGCTTCTTCAACAAAAAATTGTACATTACTATCAATCGTTAAATAAACATCCGTTCCATCTTTTTCAGGTTCAGTTACTTCCTTTGTTCCAGCAATCTTATAACCTCTTAAATCTTTTTGATAAACAGTTTTACCATCTCTCCCAGTTAACTCGGAATTTAAGGCTTTTTCAATACCTAATTCTCCTTGTAAATTACCATTTTCTTCTTCCTTAGCATATCCAATTAAATAAGACAAAAATTCTCCATAAGGATAATATCTTTTCGTTGTTTCGATAAAATCAATACCTGGTAAATTAGCCGCTTTAATTGTATCTTTTTCAAGTTCCGTTAAACCTTTTCCTTTATTGCCAAACTCTGTTTGATAAACATTTTCCTTTTTTAAATAACCTAAAACCGTATCATAATCCATATCTAAAAGTTTTGATAAAACTAAAGCCGTATTTTCTTTATCAACTACATGTTTAGGATTATTAGGATCCGTTGTTCTTTTAGGATCTAAATAAGCAATTAAAGTATAACTTGAAACATCTTGAGCTAGGATATTCCCTGAACTATCAAAGATGGTTCCTCGATTAGCTTTTAAAATCGTTGTTTTCGTGGTTCTTTTACTAGCTAGTTCTTGAATATTTATATCATCAACCTCGGCTGATACCGCAATATAAGAAACTCTTATAATTATTATAACAAACAAAAAAAGAGCAACTATTAAAATAAGATTACTAACTTTTACTTTACTCTCATTTTTCATAGTTCCTCCTATTCTCTTCAATTATAAACTAAATAATATTAAGATGCAAGTAACTAGACACTTCTAGTCAATATTTTTAATATTATCATTGTTGTATGCTAAACCTTCATCTTCGATTACTTTTTGAATATTCTCTAAACTAGCAAGTTCATTAATTTTCATCTCTAAACTTTCATTTTGTTTTTCTTGACTCTTTATCTCATTTTTAATCTTTTCAACTTCATAGTTAACTTCTGATAAAGTTGATTTACCAAAGACAATGATAAGTGGTGATACTGAAACTAAAAAGATTGCTAATGTATAAAGTAATTTTTCAAATTTTGAATATTTTGGTTTCCCCTTTTTATTTTTACGCATGATTATCTTATCCTTTCAATTACTCGAAGTTTGCTTGAACGACTTCTAGAGTTTTCTTCTAATTCTTTGGTACTTGGTGTTATTACTTTTTGATAAACTAGTTTAAAGTTTGGTTTATATTCATCAGGTATTTCTGGTAAACCTTTAACAAGTTCAGGAACACTAGTCATTTCTCTGAAGAGATTTTTAACAATTCTATCTTCAAGTGAATGAAAGGTAATAACTGCAAGTCTTCCATTTATATCCAAGAGGTCAAGTGCTTTTTTTAGACTTTCCTCTAAAATTTCAATTTCGTGATTTACTTCAATTCTGATGGCCTGAAAAGTTTTTCGGGCTGGATTTTTCTCGAGTGTCTTTTTAACTGGCATACTATGTTTTATAATATCAGCTAGTTCCAAAGTCGTCTCGATTGGTTTAGAACTTCTTGCTTTAACAATATTCCGAGCTATCGACTTAGCATACTTCTCTTCACCATAAGTAAATAAAATTCTTGCTAAATCAGCTTCCGTATACTCATTTACAACATTATAGGCTGATACTTTATTATCTAAATCCATTCGCATATCAAGATGCGCATCTTTAAGATAACTAAATCCTCTTTTTGCATCATCTAACTGTGGAGAAGAAACCCCTAAATCAAATAAAATGCCATCAACTTTCAAAACCCCATTTTCTTCTAACTTTTCTTTAATGAATAAGAAATTACTTTTAATAATTTTATAGTTAGAAGCAATTTTACTAAGTTTTTCCATGCTATAATTAATCGCATTAATATCTTGGTCAAAGGCGAATAGAAAACCCCTTTTTACTCGCTTCAAAATCTCTCCACTGTGTCCAGCATAGCCTAAGGTTGCATCAACATAAGTTCCATCTTCCCTCAAATTAAGAGAATTAATTGCTTCTTCTAACATAACACTATAATGCATAATAACCTCCTAATTTGAATTAAATAAATCATTTGATATTGAAGATAAATCATCAAAATTGTCGGTCATGAATTTATCCCAGTTATCGCTAGACCAAATTTCAACGCGGTTTAAAACCCCAATTAAAACTACTTCTTTTGTAAGGCAAGCATAGTCTTTTAAATAGCTAGGAATAATTATCCGACCTTGTTTATCAAATTCTAAAGTATGAGCACCAGAAAGCATGAATCTTGTAAAATTTCGTGATTCCTTTTCGGTGAAAGATAAAGTTTTAAGTTTTTCTGTTAATTCCATCCATTTAGGAAGAGAATAGATAAATAAAGAACCATCAAGACCTCGAGTTAGAATTATTTTATCTCCAAGTTCTTCGCGAAATTTACTTGGAACAACAATTCTACCCTTAACATCTAAATTATTTCGGTATTCACCCATTAACATAAAACATCACCACTTTTCCCCACTTTGTGCCTTACTTCAATAATAATTATAGTCAAATAGATTATGTTTGTAAATATTATTTTAATTTTTTTTAAAAACTTTACATAAAAAGTGTAAAACTAGGAATAATATAGATGAAAGGATAAGAATATGGACGATATAAAAATAAGAGATTATATAATTAATAATTTTAAAGATGATGATACCGACACGATTAAAAGAGCTATCGAAGAAAGCATCAGTGAAGGCGATGAAGTAACTTTACCAGGAATGGGTGTTTTCTTTGAAATAATCTGGCAAGATGCAACTGATGATGAAAAGAACACTATCTTGGAAAAACTAAAAAATAGATTCCATAATAAAAAATAAGCAACTATTTAATTAATTGTTTGCTTATTTTTTCTTTTAATTCAATTAAAGATTTTTCAGATTCCAAACTATGACAAAGAAAATAATTTAATTTATTATCTTTAAGATATTTTCCTAAATGATAAGTTTTATTATTAAAACTAACTAAATAATAACTACCTACTTCTTTTTTAATTTCCATAATTTGATTCAAACTAGCATATTCTAAAACTTTATCATACAAATTTTTAATATCCTCAAGATTTTCAATTAAAATATATTTTTCTAGTAGTTCTTCTAAATAATTTAAGTTTTCTACTTCCATAACTACCTGCTTTATTTAGTTCCTAATTTTTTAACTTTAGCTTTCTCTTTTTCAAAATCCTTTTCAAGATTATCAATAGTTTCTTCAAGACTTTCAAATGGAGTTTCTTTTGAATATCCATAAAGAATACTAGCTAAACGATATCGTTGTTGACTTTTTAGGATATCTAAATCTACTTCCATTTTATTATTTTGAATATCTCTAAATTCAATATAACTATTTATTTTGAAAATTTTATTCTTAGGTAATCTTTCTAATCTAAATCTTCCTTCAACATTATCAAGACTTATTAAATAATAAATATCATTATGTTTAATACAATATTTAATATAACGTTCTTCATTAACTAAAGGAGAAATATTGTTTTCTTCAGCATAACCATTTATTATATCAAAAAATGTTCTTAAATTATTAATATTTTCTATATCATTAATATCTATGTTAAAATTATAAACAAAAGAATTATCAAATATAGGATTTTTTAATGTAAATTTTTCTAACCAATTAATATAATTATCAGTATTTTTCATTTCCATGATTACGTTTTTTTCATATTCTTCAAGTTCTTTAAATTTTTTATTAAATTCTTCTCTCATAAATACACCTCTTAAAAAACTATTTTAGTATAGCATAGGAAATCTAGATTAACAATCAGTTCTTTAAATTTTTTTAACTTTAACTTTAACTTTTTCTTTTTCTAAATTCTCTTCAATATCTAAAATCGTATCTTCAACTTTTTCTTTAATGGCCTGAATCGGAATTCTATTAGCATATTCATAAATCATATTGGATAAACTAGCTAATTGGATTTTTATAATATCTGCATTTGGTTGACTTTTATTATATTGAATATCTTTAAATTCAATATAACTATTTATTTCATTAATTTTTTCATTAGGTACTCTTTCTACTCTATAAGCAGTACAATATATATTATCATATCCTATTAAATAATAAACATTATTATGTTTAATAAAATATTTAACATAATAATTTTCATTTTCATCTAAAGGATAAATATAATTTTCTTTAGCATAAGCATCTATCATTCCAAAGAATATTCCTAAATTATTTATATTTTCTATATCTTTAGGTTCTAAATCAGGAAAGTCGGCAGTATTTATTATATAATCATCAAATATAGGATGCTTTAATGTAAATTTTTCTAACCAATTAATATAGTTATCAGTAGTTTTCATCTCCATGATTATCTTATTTTCTCTTTCTTTTTCCTCTTTAAAGTTCTTATTAAGTTCTTCAAAATACTTTTTTTCATCAAAATTTGGATTTTCATTAAATTTCATACATAGCACCTCTTTAAAACACTAGTTTAGTATAGCATAAGAAATTTAGATTTACAATTCGATTATAAAATTTTTTTAACTTTTACTTTTTCTTTATCTAAATTATCTTCAATATCTAAAATAGTCTCTTCTATCTTTTCTTTAATAGCCTCAAGTGGAATTCTATTAGCATATTCATAAATCATATTGGATAAACTAGCTAATTGAATTTTTATGATATCTGTATTAGGTTGTTTTTTATTAGTTTGAATATCACTATATTCAAGATAATTATTTATTTCATTAATTTTTTCATTAGGTATTCTTTCTACTCTAAATCTCCCTCCAACATTATAATCCCTTCCTACTAAATAATAAATATTATTATGTTTTACAATATAATATGAATTTAATTCTTTATCATTAGGATATAAATAATTTTCTTTAGCATAAATATCTATCATTTCATATAATAAAGATAATTTTTGAATATTTACTCTATCTATTTCTCTTAAAGATAAAAGATTAACATTTGGGATAAACCACTCTTTAAAATAAGGATATTGCATGGTAAATTCATCTAACCAATTAATATAATCATCATTACTTTTAAGTTCAGTAATTAATTTTTCTTTTTTAATATTATCTTCCCTCTTCTTTTTATAAAGTTCTTCTAAATATTTCTTCTCATTAAAACCATTATTTTCTTTAAACTGCATCTCACACCTCTGAATTTATAATAGCATAGTAAATTTCGATTTGCAATCCAAGGTGTAAAGATTCGTAAAATAAAAGAATTAGCTATTTAACTAATTCAATTATTACCATTAAGGCTCCATCTCCACGTCTTTCATCAAGTTTTAAGATTCTTGTATATCCGCCATTTCTTGATTCATAACGTTTTGCTAAATCATCAAATACTTTTTTAACACATTCTGTATCATTATGAAGGAAAGCAAGGGCTAATCTTCTAGAAACTAAATCTCCACGTTTTCCATAAGTTATCATCTTATCAACAAACTTACGAACTTCCTTGGCTCTTGTTTCAGTAGTTTGTATTCTTTCATTCATGATAACATCTCTTGTTAAGTTAGCAAGCATACTCTTACGATGTTTGTTATCACGACCTAATTTTCTATATGCCATATCTATCCTCCTAATCTTCGTCTCGCAAACTTAATCCCATATCTTTAATCTTGTCTAAAACTTCTTTTAAAGATTTCTTTCCTAAGTTACGAATTTTCATAAAGTCACTTTGTTTCTTATCAACTAAATCTTTTAATGTCTTAATATTAGCTCTCTTTAAGCAATTGAAGGTTCTAACTGAGAAATCTAAATCTTCAATAGCAGTTTCTAATTCTTTAGATTTGGTATCTTCAGTCTTTTCAATCATTAAGCCTGTCATATCAACAACATTATCCATATCTGCTAATACATTAAAGTGAACTATTAATATTTGAGAAGCTAAACTTAATGCTTCTTCTGGTTTCATACTACCATTAGTCCAAATATTTAAAATTAATTTATCATAATTTTCATTTTGACCAACCCGAGCATTATCAACTTCATAAGATACTCTTTCAATTGGTGAATAAAGTGAGTCAATTGCAATCGTTCCAACTTTTTTAATATCAAGTAACTTCTTATTTTCTTCACTTCTTACATATCCACGACCATTAGAAACGGTCATTTCCATAACTAAATGAGCCCCACGACTTAAAGTTGCAATTAATAAATCTGGATTAACAACTTCAATGTCAGGATCAACTATAAAATCTCCGGCATGAACTTCTAATTCATCTTCATTGCATTCAATATCAAGATGCATTTTTTTCATTTCATCAGAGTTATTCTTAACAACCACACTCTTTAAATTTAAAATGATTGTTGTTACATCTTCTCTAACGCCATTGATGGTTTGAAATTCATGTTGAACTCCTTCAATCTTAACACTTGATATTGCACTTCCTGGTAAGCTTGATAGTAAAACTCTTCTTAAAGCATTACCAATTGTATTACCGAATCCTCTTTCTAGGGGTTCTAGTTCAAATCTTCCATAATTATTATTTTCAATATAATCTGTTACCTTATAACTTGGTTTTTCAAAAGGTCTTTCAAAATTAGCCATTCTTATCCTCCTTTATTAACCACGTGGACGTTTTGGTGGACGACATCCATTATGTGGAATTGGTGTTACATCACTGATTGATGTAATCTCAAGTCCTGCTGTTTGTAGTGAACGAATTGCTGTTTCTCTTCCAGGTCCAAGTCCTTTAACCCAAACTTCTACCTTTCGCATTCCAGCATCATATGCCTTTTTACCAGCGGCCTCACTTGCAAGTCCAGCTGCAAATGGGGTTGATTTCTTGCTACCTTTAAATCCAATTGCTCCTGCACTTGCCCAAGCAATAGCATTTCCATCTTTATCAGACAAAGTAACAATTGTATTATTGAATGTTGCATGAATATGGGCAATTCCTTCAGGAACATTCTTTTTAACTTTTCTTTTTCTTTGTTTATAAGCCATAGTTTACCTCCTTTTTTAAATTATTCTTAAACTATTTTTTCTTATTTGCAACAGTCTTACCTTTACCTTTACGAGTACGAGCATTACGATTTGTTCTTTGTCCTCTTACTGGTAATCCTTTTTTATGCCGTATTCCTTGATATGAATTAATTTCCATTTTGGTCTTGATGTTCATATTAACTTCTCTTCTTAAGTCACCTTCTGTTAAATGAAGATTAATTTCATCTCTTAGTCTATTTAACTCTTCAGTTGTTAAATCTTTTGCTTTCTTAGTTGGTTCAACTTTTGCATTCTCGCAGATAGTTTTTGCAAGATTTCTTCCAATACCATAAATATAAGTTAATGATATAACGATATGTTTATCATTAGGTATATCTACACCCTTAATACGTGCCATTTAATTACACCTCCTATTATCCTTGGGTTTGTTTGTGTTTTGGATTTTCACAAATTACCATTACTTTACCTTTACGTTTAATTACTTTACATTTTGCACAAATTGGTTTTACAGATGGTTTTACTTTCATAATTTTATCATTCCTTTCATTTCCGATAGGTTATTCGCCCATGTGTTAAATCATAGGGAGTAAGTTCAAGTACAACATTATCTCCTTCTATGATACGTATGTAATTCATCCGCATTTTACCAGAAACATGGGCCTCAACTATATGCTTATTACTAAGCTCTACTTTAAACTTGTACCCTGGTAAAACTTCAATTACTTTTCCCTCTACTTCGATAGTATCTTTTTTTGTAACTTTTGCTGTATCTTTTTTCGAAGTTCTGGCATTATCTTTATTGGTCTTTGCCATTTTCGCCTCCTGTTAATATTTTATATCCTTCTTTGGTAACAACAACAGTATGTTCGTAATGTGCCGCCCGACTATAATCTTCCGTTTCAATTGTCCAGTCATCATCTAATATACAAATTTCTGGACTACCGAAAGTTAACATTGGTTCAACGGCAATCACCATTCCCTCTCTTAAAAGAGGGCCAGTTCCTTTAATACCATAGTTTGGAACATCCGGCTCTTCATGCATTTGGGTTCCAATTCCATGGCCAACTAATTCTTTAACAACTCCTAAATGATGTTCGGTTGCATATTTCTCGATTGCATAACCGATATCTCCAATGTGAGCTCCAGGTTTAATTTCTGAAAGTCCCACATATAAGGCCTTTTCGGTATGTTCCATTAAGTATTTACTGTCGCGATCTACTTCTCCAACAGCATAAGTCCAAGCGGAGTCTCCATGATAGCCTTTGTAGCAAGCAACAATATCAATAGAAATTATATCTCCATTTTTTAGTTTCCTGCTACTTGGTATGCCATGGACAACTTCTTGATTAACACTTGTACAAACCGAAGCGGGATAGCCTTCATATCCGAGTTCGGACGGAGTTGCATCTTGACTTATGATAAAGTCATGGGCTAGTTTATCAATTTCTTTAGTTGTAATACCCGGTTTTATATAAGGTTTTAAATATTGATGCGTTTGATAAACAATATTACCCGCCTGCTTCATTAAGTCAATTTCTCGAGGACTTTTGATACTAATCATGAAGTAAAGCCTCTATTTCACTTAGCATTTGTTCTTTAGATTCTCCATTTATAAAGAACAAACTACCTTTTTCTTTATAATAATCGATAAGTGGAGCGGTCTTTTCTTCATAGTTTTTAAAACGAGTTTTAAATGATTCCTCATTATCATCACTACGCTTTTCTAACTTACCACCACATTTATCGCAGATACCTTCTACTTTGGGAGTATTAACACCGGTTAAGGTATTATAAACACTTCCACAGTCATGACATAAAACTCTACCAACAATTCGTTTCATTAAAGTTTCATACTTGGTATCAATTACAACAACTATTCCTAAATCAAGTCCTAACTTGGTAAGCATTTCATCATACATTTTGGCTTGACTCAAAGTTCTTGGAAAGCCATCTAAAATATAACCATTTTGAATATCATTTTCCTTAAGTCTTCTTTCTAATAACTCAAAGACGATTTCATCAGTTACTAACTCACCGTTTTTAAGCATTATCGAAATTTTTTCACCTAAATCTGTTCCATCAGTTGCAGCACTTCTTAATAAATCACCAGTTGAAATATGACAGTAGTTATATTTCTCGACTAGCATTTCTGATAAAGTTCCTTTACCCGCGGCCGGTGGGGCAATCAAAATGATATTTTTCATCTTAAACGACTCCTTCTCTTTTTATAAGTTCTAGTTGCTAAACTTCCTTCTAATTGTTTATAAGTTTCAAGGGCAACACCAACAACAATTAATAATCCCGTACCACCGATACTAACACTAGATGGTAATTTGGTTATAACTGTAAATAAAATTGGTAAAGCCGCTAAAATAATTAATAATACAGTTCCAACAATTGTAACTCTTGATAAAGACTTACTTACATATTCTTCGGTTTCATGTCCTGGTCTAATACCTGGAATGTAACCTCCATTTTTCTTCAAATTATCAGCCACATCTTCTGGTTTTAATTGAATAAATGTCCAAACATAACCAAAGAAGAAGATTAAGGCTATATAAATTAAGAATCCAACGGGTTTAGAATAATTTAAGTAATTATTTACAAAGTTTGTAAATCCTTCATTCTTAACAAATGTTGCAATCGTTGATGGAATAGCAAGTAGGCTTGATGCAAAGATTACAGGTAGTACTCCAGCTGTATTTAACTTAATTGGTAAGAATGATTGTTCAGAACCATAAGAACCCGTTGTTTTATTAGCATATTGAAGTGGAATTCTTCTTTCTGATTCTTGAACATAAACAAGTCCTATAATAATTAAGAAATATAATATTACAAATACTGCGAACTTACCTATTCCAAGAGCTATTGTTAAGGCTTCAGCATCAAATGAAACAAGTGATGTAAAAGCTGTTTGGAACATCGTTGGTAAGGTTGAAATAATACCAGCCATAATCATTAAAGATACTCCATTACCAATACCCTTTTGAGTTATTTGATCTCCAAGCCATAAACAGAAGGCTGTACCTGCTGTTAAAATAACCGCAAAGTATAAATAATCAAAAGCACTTCCATTTGGAATAAAAGCTAAACTGAAGAAATATCCTTCAATGAATGCCATTCCAATACCTAAATATCTAGTTATTTGATTAACTTTCCGTCTTCCAACGGGACCTTCTTTTGAAAGTTCTGTGAAATAAGGAAATATCTCAAGCATTTCTAAAAGTTGAACTATGATTGATGCTGTAATATAAGGTGAAACTCCGAGTGCAAAGATGGAAAATCTTTTCAAACTTCCTCCACCCATAACATTAATAAGTTCTAAAAAACCTAAATTGCTTGTAATATTAGTAGTTCCAGGAACGGTTATTCCTGTTCCAACTATAAATACTAATAATCCCCCTAATGTAAATAATATTCTTTTTCTTAAATCAGAATTTGTTGGTGCAAATATTTGCTTGATAGTAGCAAACATTAAATCACCTCGATTTTGCTTCCTGACTTTTCAATTTTTTCTACTGCTGTTCTTGAAAATTTATGTGCTTTGATAGTCAATTTCTTTTCAAGTTCACCATCACCTAGAACTTTTACTCCATCTAATTGATTCTTTAAAAGTCCAGTTTCTTTTAATAGTTCAGGTGTAACAACACTACCATCTTCAAATCTATTTAAATCTGAAACATTGATGGTTGCATATCTAATTTTAAAATCACTATTTGAAAATCCTCTTTTTGGTAATCTTCTATAAAGTGGTAATTGTCCTCCTTCAAAAGTTGCAGGAATTGAAACTCCACTTCTAGCCTTTTGGCCTTTTTCACCACGACCACTGGTTTTTCCTAGTCCAGAACCCATTCCACGTCCAACTCTCCGTCTTTCGTGTTTGGCTCCTCTATTTCTTTCTAATTCATGTAATTTCATTATCCTAAAATCTCACTTTCTTCTTTTCCTCTTAATCTAGCAACTTCTTCAACTGTTTTAATAGATTTTAAAGCATTGATTGTAGCTGTTGCCATATTTAATTTGGTTCTTGCTCCAAGTGATTTACTAGAGATATCCCTTAGTCCTGCAAGTTCTAGTACAGCTCTTACAGCACCACCAGCAATTAATCCAGAACCAGCTTTAGCAGGTTTGATTAAAACTCTAGCTGCTCCACTTTTACCAATTGCTTCATGCGCAATCGTCCGATTATCAATTAAAGTGATTTTAATTAGATTTTTATTAGCAGCTTGGATGGCTTTTTTAATAGCATCAGGAACTTCTCCTGCTTTACCAATACCAATTCCAACTGTTCCTTTTCTATCTCCAACAACAACAACGGCTGAAAATCTTCTTTGTCTTCCACCTTGAGTAACTTTAACAACACTCTTGATTTCAACAACTAATTCTTCCATTAACTTATTGTTCTTGTTGTCTTTTTTGTTATCTTTCTTTTGTTTTTGCATCTCGTCCTCCTATTAGAATTCTATTCCACCATCTCTTAAAGCATCTGCTAATGCTTTAACACGACCATGGTATAGATATCCTCCTCTATCGAATACAACTTTAGTAATTCCATTTTTCTTAGCTTTTTCAGCAAGACTTGCTCCAACTAATTTAGCTGCTTCAACGTTACTACCATTTTTTCCCTTATTTTCAAGAGAACTAGCAGAAACAAGAGTAATACCTTCTTCATCATTTATAATTTGAGCATAAATATTTGTATTTGAACGGAAAACGCAAACTCTAGGTACTTCTTTGGTACCAACAATTTTACTTCTTACGCGTTCATGTCTTTCTTTACGCATATCATTTCTTGATACTTTTTTTATCATAAACTAATTCCTCCTCTAAGCAGCCTTTTTACCTTCTTTACGACGAATATATTCATCTTTATAACGAATACCTTTTCCTTTATAAGGTTCAGGCGCACGAACTTTTCTTATATTAGCAGCAAATTCACCTACTGCTTCTTTAGAAATACCTGATACAGTAAGTTCTGTATTACTTGTAACCTCAACTTTTAAGCCAGCTGGAACTTTAACTTCAACTGGATGTGAGTAACCTGCATTAATTACAAGGTCTGCTCCTTTCATACTAAAACGATATCCAACACCAATTATTTCTAAATCTTTTTTATAACCTTCCGTTACTCCTTTAATCATGTTAGTAAGATTAGCATTAGCTGTTCCATGTAAAGCCTTGGTTGTTTTAAGTTCATCTTTTCTTGTTAAAGTAATTTCATTACCATCAATCTTCATATCAATCGTGCTTGGTAAATCTAAACTTAATTCTCCAAGTTTACCGGTTACAACTACATGTTTATTCTCTTCTTTAACACTAACACCTTCAGGAATAATAATTTTTCTATTTCCTATACGGCTCATAATATCTTCCTCTCTACCAAATGTAAGCTAATACTTCGCCACCTAAATTATTTTTCCGAGCTTCTTTATCAGTCATAAGACCTTTACTCGTTGAAATAATTGCAATACCTAATCCATTTAAAACTTTAGGAATTTCATCACTTTTAGCATAAACTCTAAGTCCTGGTTTAGATATTCTCTTAAGGCCAGTAATAACTCTTTCTTTATTTGGTCCATATTTTAAAGTTAAAACAATCTCTCCTTGAACATCTTCTTTTGATACCTTATAGTTTTCAATAAAACCTTCTTCTTTTAAGATTCTTGCAATCTCAACTTTTAATTTAGAAGATGGTACCAAAACTTCTTGATAGTGCATTTGATTTGCATTACGAATTCTCGTTAGCATATCAGCAATAGCATCTGTTACTACCATATTCTTTTATCCTCCTTTTTACCAGCTAGATTTTTTGACTCCTGGTATTTGTCCTTTATAAGCTAATTCACGAAAACAAATTCTACAAATTCCAAATTTTGACATAACAGCATGTGGTCTTCCACATCTTTGACATCTTGTATATTCTCTAACTTTGTATTTTTGTTTTTTGTTAGCCTTATTTATCATACTTTTTTTAGCCATAATTTCCTCCAATTACTTTCTAAATGGCATTCCAAGTTCATTTAACAAGTCAAATGCTTCTTCATTATTCTTTGCAGTTGTTACAAACACAATGTCCATTCCACGAACTTTAACGACATCATCGTATTCAATTTCAGAGAAAATAAGTTGTTCTTTAATTCCTAAGGTATAGTTTCCTCTTCCATCAAAGGCTTTTGGACTAATACCTCTAAAATCTCTTACACGAGGTAAGGCAATACTAATTAACTTATCCATAAAGTTAAACATTGCATCTCCTCTTAAAGTAACTTTACAACCAATTGATTGTCCTTCTCTGACTTTGAAACCAGCGATTGATTTCTTAGCCTTAGTTATAACGGGTTTTTGACCTGTAATCATTGCTAAATCATTAACTGCTGCATCTAATAATTTTGAATTAGTAGTTGCATCACCACATCCAACATTAACAACAATCTTTTCTAACTTTGGAACTTCCATAATTGATTTATAATTATATTTTTCTTTTAAACTTGGAATAACCTCATTCAAGTATTTTTCTTTTAGGCGGTTCATCAATAATTCCTCCTTCTATTAATCAAACTTTTCGTTTGATTTTTTTGAAATTCTTATTTTTTTATTTGTTTTACTGTCTATAGTAACTCCTACTCTTGTAGGTTTCTTAGTTTTAGGATCTATAAGCATTACATTAGATGCATCGATTGGAGCCTCAATATCCATAATTCCACCTGATTCTTGTCCATTAGACTTCATGTGTTTATGAACAATATTTACTCCTTCAACGATAACTTTATTTTCCTTCTTTAATACTTTTTTAATAGTTCCTTCATGTCCTTTATTAGAACCAGCAATTACTATAACTTTATCTCCTGTTTTTAATCTCATAATATCACCTACAATACTTCCTTAGCAAGAGAGACGATTTTCATGAAATCTTTATCACGAAGTTCTCTAGCTACTGGTCCAAAGATACGAGTTCCAACTGGACTCTTATCATCTTTAATTATTACACAAGCATTATCATCGAATTTGATATAAGAACCATCATCTCTTCTTACACCAAATTTACTTCTCACGATAACGGCTTTAACAACTTTACTTTTTTGGGTAGTTCCATTTGGAATAGCATTTTTTACTGTTCCAACAACTATATCACCAATATTTCCAGTCTTAACTTTACTTCCTCCAAGAACTCTGATAACTAATAGTTCTCTTGCTCCTGAATTATCAGCAACTTTAAGACGACTTTCTTGTTGAATCATAAATTCCTCCTTACAAAACTCGTTATAAAATAACTGCTTCTTCGACTATTTCTTTTAAATAGAAATATTTCGTTTTTGATAATGGTCTTGTTTCAACTATTCTAACTGTATCTCCAACTTTTGCTTTATTTCCTTCATCATGAACAGCATACTTTTTAGAATATTTTACACGTTTACCATATAATGGATCTTTTTTATAAGTTTCAACCACTACCGTAATTGTCTTATCGTTTTTACTACTAACAACTTTTCCAACTAATTCTTTTCGTCTTTCCATTATTTAACCTCCATCTCGCGTTCTCTTAGAACTGTCTTGCATCTTGCAACATCATGTCTTAATTCTTTAATTCTTGAAGGTTTTTCTAACATACCTGTTGCTTGTTGAAAACGCAAATTAAATAATTCTTGTTTGGTATCAACGATTTTCTTGTTGATTTCTTCAGTGGTCATTTCTCTTATTTCTTTAACCTTCATTATTTATCACCACCATTTTCCATTTCTTTGGTTACAAACTTTGTTTTGATAGGTAATTTGTGACTAGCAAGACGAAATGCTTCTCTTGCAACATCTTCCGTTACTCCACCAATTTCAAACATGATTTTGCCTTCTTTTACAACAGCAACCCATTTATCAACAGCACCCTTTCCTTTTCCTTGACGAGTACCTAGTGGTTTACTGGTAACTGGCATATGTGGGAAAATATTAATCCATACTTTACCACCACGCTTCATGTATCTTGTCATAGCAACCCGGGCTGCTTCGATTTGATTAGTTGTAATCCAAGCCCCTTCTTTTGCCATTAAACCAAATTCACCAAAATGTAATTCGGTATTTCCTTTGGATTTTCCTTCATAAGGTAATCTATGAACTCTTCTATATTTAACTCTTGCTGGAATTAAAGCCATATTACTTACCTCCTTTATCTTTTGAAGGAAGGATTTCTCCTTTATATATCCATACTTTTACACCAATTTTTCCAAATGTTGTATCAGCTTCACTCATTGCATAATCAATGTCAGCTCTGAATGTATGTAATGGAATTGTTCCTTCTTTATATCCTTCACTTCTTGCCATGTCAGCACCACCTAAACGACCTGAAACACTTGTTTTAATTCCTTTAGCTCCGGCTTTCATAGCATTTTTAATTGCTCTTTTTTGGGCCATTCTAAATGAGGCTCTATTTGATATTTGTTTTGCAATTGAATCAGCAACAAGTTGTGCATTGATATCTGCTTTCTTAACATCAACAATTGAAACTTGAACTGGATGATTAACAACTTTGGCTAATTCTTTTTTAAGTTTTTCAATTTCTTCTCCACCTTTTCCAATTAATACTCCTGGTTTAGCAGAATGAATTGTAACTTCACATCTTTTATTATTTCTTTCAATTTCAACTTTTGCAATACCTTTATCTTTTAAGTTTTTTTCAATATATTTACGAATTTCAACATCTTCTAATAAATACTTTGAAAAATCTTTTTTAGGAGCATACCATTTAGATTCCCAATCTTTATTAATTCCGATTCTTTGTCCTATTGGACTTACTTTTTGTCCCATAATATCTCCTATCTCTCACCAACACTTATAACAATGTGGCTTGTTCTTTTATCTTTCCGACCAATATGTCCTCTTGAATCAAACATAATTCTTTTCATAACTGGTCCTTGATCAACACGTGCTTCTGTAACAACTAATTTTTCTTCATCCATTTTATTGTTGTTAACAGCATTAGCGACTGCTGAATTTAATACTTTTAAAACCATCTTTGATGCTTTTGTATTATAATTTATTAATATGGTTCTTGCATCTTTAACACTTTTTCCTCGAACTAAATCAACGACTAATCGTATTTTAATTGGAGAAATTCGCATTCCTTTTGCAATTGCTTTTGCTTCCATACATTCCCTCCTAGTCATCAACTATTTCTTATCTCCACCATGGCCACCAAACTTACGAGTTTGTGAGAACTCTCCTAATTTATGACCAACCATATCTTCAGTTACATAAACAGGAATAAATTCATGTCCATTGTGAACTGCAAAGGTATGACCAATAAATTCAGGATAGATGGTTGAACGGCGAGACCAAGTTTTAATAACTTCTTTCTTTCCACTTTCATTTAAGTTTTGAACCTTTGTTAGTAATCTATCGAATACATAAGGTCCTTTTTTAAGACTTCTTGCCATATTTACTCTCCTTATTTACCGTTTCTTCTACGAACGATTAATTTATCGCTTGCTTTCTTCTTACGAGTTTTATATCCAAGTGCTGGTTTACCCCAAGGTGTAACTGGTCCTTTACGACCAACTGGAGCACGACCTTCACCACCACCATGTGGATGGTCATTAGGATTCATAACCGAACCACGAACGGTTGGACGAATTCCCAAATGTCTGCTTCTTCCAGCTTTTCCTAATCGAACAAGTTCATAATCTTCATTTCCAACTTCTCCGATTGTCGCCATACAAGTTCCAAGTATCATTCTTTGTTCACCACTTGAAAGTCTTATCATTACATATTTGCCTTCTCTACCTAAGATTTGAGCACTAGACCCAGCACTTCTTGCTAAAGCCCCACCTTTCTTAGGTTGTAATTCGATGTTATGGATAATTGTACCAACTGGAATATTCATAATTGGTAAAGCATTTCCAACTTTAATGTCAACGTTTTCACCACTTATTATTTTATCTCCAACTTTTAAATCTTTTGGTGCAATGATATATCTCTTTTCTCCATCAACATAATTAATTAAAGCAATATTTGCGCTTCTATTTGGGTCGTATTCAATACTAGCAACGACTCCTTCAATATCAAATTTATTTCTTTTGAAATCAATAATTCGATATTTTCTTTTTTCTCCTCCACCATGATGTCTAACTGTAATTTTTCCTTGATTATTACGGCCACCATTTTTCTTAATTGTAACCGTTAAACTTTTTTCAGGAGTAGACTTAGTAATTTCTTCATTTACTAATGTGCTCATTTTTCGTCTAGCATTAGTTGTAGGTTTAAAATTCTTTATAGCCATGATACCCTCCTCTAGTTAAGTTCAATCGTTTGTCCAGGTTTTAAAGTAACAATTGCTTTCTTGCATCTGTTTGTAAGTCCTGTATAACGACCAACTCTTTTTTTCTTTACTTTCATATTTAAAGTGCTGATATCAACAACTTCAACTTTAAATAATTTTTCGATTGCTTCTTTAATTTCTGTTTTTGTAGCTTTTGGTGAAACTTTGAAAGTATATTGATTTAAAGCCCCACCAGCATTACTTTTTTCAGTAACTAAAGGTGCTTTTATAATTTCTAAATATTTCGTATCCATTATTTTAATGCCTCCTCAATACTTTTTAAAGCATCAACATCAAGAACTAGATAATCAGCATTAACAATGTCTAAAACATTTAATTCATATGGTTCCATAATAAGAACATTGGCTAAATTACGACTTGCTAGAATAACATTTTCAGTTAATTCGTTCATAACGATTAAGACTTTTTTATCAGTTAATTCTAAACTTTCTAATAATTTAAGCATTTCTTTTGTTTTTGGAACTTCTACTTCTATCTTATCAACAACAACGATTTCTTTATCTTTATTCTTATAAGATAATGCAGATTTTAATGCTAATTGTCTTTCTTTACGATTCATCTTTATTTTGTAATCACGTGGTACTGGTCCAAGTGCAATTCCACCACCGCGCCATTGTGGAGCCCTAATTGATCCTTGACGAGCCCGTCCAGTTCCTTTTTGACGCCATGGCTTACGACCACCACCAGCAACTTCACTTCTTGTTTTAACTTTATAAGTTCCTTGTCTAAGGCCACATCTTGCCACATTGATAGCATCTGTTAAGACATTATCATTTGGAGTGATACCAAAGACTTCTTTACTTAATTTTACGTCTTTAACTTTTTCCATTTTAATCCTCCTCTCCAACAAGATAAATTATTCTTGTTCTACTTCCTCTTTTTCTTCAGTTTTTTCTTCAGTCTCAGTAGCAGGAGTATCAGTTTCTTCTGGAGTTTCAGCAACTGCTTCTTCAGTTTCATTTACTTCTTCCTCTACCTCGTAGAACATTAATTCTTCTCTTTCATTTACCTTATCAGGATTTTTAATAGCACTCTTAATAACTACCAATGATTTCTTTGGTCCAGGAACATTTCCTTTAATTAAAATTAAGTTATTTTCTAAATCAATTTTAACTACTTCAAGATTTTCAACAGTTGTAAGTTCATGTCCCATATGTCCAGGTAATTTCTTTCCTTTTAGAACATGCATTGGAAGAAGTGTACCCATTGAACCTACACCTCTGTGGTATTGACTACCATGTCCCATAGGTCCTCTTGTTTGATTATAACGTTTGATTACACCTTGGAATCCCTTACCTTTAGAAATTCCTGATACATCAACCATTTCTCCTTCTTTGAATATACTTGCATCAACTTTTTGACCTAAAGTATAATCATTAATATTTACCCCTCTTATTTCTCTTAAGAAGCGCTTAGGTTCTGAACCAGATTTTTTTAAATGTCCAAGTTCAGGTTTGTTTAAACTTTTTTCTTTTACAGTAAAACTTCCAAGTTGGATTGCTTCATATCCATCTTTTTCTAATGTTTTAATTTGAGTTACAACATTAGGTTCTACTTCAATAACTGTAACTGGAACTAATTTTCCACTCTTCGTGAAAACTTGTGTCATTCCAATCTTTTTACCTAAGATTCCTTTCATTTACTTTTCCTCTCTTTCTTATTTAGTTTGTTTAATATCAATATCAACTCCACTTGGTAAATCAAGATGTGTTAAAGCATCAATTATCTCTTTACCAGGATTTTTGATATCAATAAGTCTCTTATGGGTTCTCATTTCAAATTGTTCACGAGAATCTTTGTACTTATGTACAGCTCTTAAAATTGTAAACTTTTCAATTTCAGTTGGAAGTGGTACTGGTCCACTTATTTCTCCACCTGCTCTTTTAACAGTTTCAACAATTTTAGTACAAGCATTATCAAGTACTCGATGGTCGTACGCTTTCAATCTAATGCGAACTACTCCTTTTGACATTGTTGTCAGCCTCCTTCGTCTACGTCTTGCATAGGCTTGCTCCGTGCAAATTAACCTGAGCAACGTGTCCTCGTGTGTCAGCAACCTTGCACATCTAAGCAATCAAACACGACTAGTATTTTAACATAGTAAATACCTACAAGTCAAGCATTTTTTTAATCTTTTTTTAAAACTTTTTTACCTAATTCCTAACCTATCGTATTTTCCTATAATATGTTATGTTTTATAAACTTTATAATACCAAAAAAAGATTGCTATATTTAATAACAATCTTCAGTCACTTCTTTATTTAAAGCAATCTAACTTGGTAACTCTACTTCATATGGAGATTGTAGCATACCATTTCCACCTGATATTAGAACTTCTGGTTTTAGATTTATAGTTGGATAAACCGTTCCATTTTTTTTAAGTAGTGAACCGCTTGTAGAAAGATCAGCACCACTAGATGTTAAAACCAAAACTACAGAATGATATGGGCTTATTAAATATACATATGGTCCTGAATGGCTTTTTTCATATGCATGAAGGGAAGTTGCAAACATTTCACCGACACGTGGCAAGCCTACAAATCCTGTCCATGTACTACTTGTTTTGGTACAACTTTTTGTTGTTTCATTTGTATTACTTTCACTACATATTGAATTTTTATAACTAGAATAATATATTTTACCTAAATAATAGGTACCCTCGACTAAATATTCTTTTAAAGTTGAAGTTAGCCAAACCTTATTTAAATATCCTGCCCAATTTGTCTCTTTCATAGTTTCTTCATCACCCCAAATGGCATCAAAATCAACATTTGCAAATATTTTTGTCATAGCATTACCATTTTCATCTTTTAAATAATCATAGGTCACTAATTTAGTGCTATCATCATATGTGTCAACTATCCGATATATTATATTATCAACTCTTACATATTCTCCACTTAATCTCGTATTTATTTTTTCTCCAATTTTTCCTATTTCTTTATCTCCTTTAATTTTATATGGATTATCTATACTTCCATTACCAGAAGAAAATTTAATATCACTTTTTAAAACTATAGAAGGTCTGACTCCATCGTGATTAATATGAGGAGAATCATGGCCAATGCTACCAGATTCATTAACACAAACAGTTTCAGAAGAATAATCATTCTCAGTTTTATTTAAAAGCCACCATGATTTGCCAATAGTTAAATATCCATCATATTCATATTTGTAATCTGATATATTTTTATAATTCTGATAATATTCGTATGTATTTAATAAACCGACATCTTCATAAACTATCATTTCCTCAGTTGGTTTGCTTTCTATATCATTTTCCATTACCAATGTAGCATTCCATTTAGCATTTTGAACTATTATATTTTGATAATTATACAATGTATCTTTAAAATCTTCATTTAGCCATTGTCGTATCCACGGGTTTTTTTGAAAATCAGTCCAAGTATCACCATAAGTAATTGATGATATTATGTCATTAGTTACCATTTTCATTGTTCCATCTGGATTTATCGCTGTTATTCTCCATAGTTTTCCGGAATACCAAACATAGTTAAAATCTATACATTCATTTTCTCCTGAAAAATAGATTGTTCCATCTTCATCTTCTGATATTGGACTGTAAGTTTTACTACTATCATCCTTAAGGGTATAAGTACATGTCTTTGATTCTGCTTTATCTAATACTTTCTTAACACTTTCAGGTAACAAACTCTTTTCTTCAAAATCTCCATTAACCGATACTCTAACACTTGCATAGACTTGATTATTCCACGTTTCCATATCATAGTCATTACCTGCTGTATTTCCTATTCTAGTATCAAAACTTATCCACATATATAATTTATAAGTTATTTCTATATTATCTTTTGTTCCTCCTGGTATGGTACTTACCCAGATTTTTTTACTCGTTATATCTTCATAACTTGCATTATCAACAACTGTCTCTTCTGTTTCTCCTTTAATTTCTACTAATCTAAACTTTAAGAATTTATCTAATAATCTTTCTGTTCTTCCTTCTGGATTTTCAACTCCATGATTTAAGACTATCTCATACCAAATAGGTTTACTATAAGTATTCTTCCCTGTTATCTTAAATTCAAAATAATCATTTTCTCCTGGTTCTTTACTTGGCAAAGCATTCTTAATTACTAATTGATTAGTTTCAGTATACTTCATGAAAATATCTCCTGCAACTAGTATTTGATTATCAGTAGTTCTTGAATAAGCCCAATAGGCAAATGAAACACCTAATACTGCAATTAATACGATTGCACTTATTCCAGCTATGATTATTCCTTTCTTTTTGCTTTTTACTTGTTCCATATTTCTTTACCTCCAATTCAAAAAACACTTAAAAATCTAGTAACTATTGT